>NZ_JBEXUI010000017.1:0-79518 GCF_040614395.1 Nocardia sp. NPDC005998
GGTCGGACACACCTGTGCCCGACCCGCGCGGCCGTCCCCCTAGCCAGCTCTGGGCGGTGGAGCCAGCGTGATCAGCACTGGTCCGGCTGGTGCCAGCCGCGCCAATCGTTCTGTCTCCGAGCGCTTTTGTCGCGAGAACGTCAATGTCAGGTCGATCCCTTCGATCTCACCGAGCCAGGATTCTTCAGTGGCGCGTGCTCGCCGCCCAACCAGGTCGGCTTCGATCTCGGCCAGCCGCGGCAACATCTTCGGATTGATGTTGAGCATCGGGCATCGTATGCAGGCTTCTCTGAACTACTGGTAGGGCTGGCGACGTGCGAAAAGTATTGCTTGCGAAGCCTTCTCCTCCGGGGCGAGCAGCATGTGAGCCTCGACCTTGAATCCGGCATCACGCAGCCAGGTAGTCACGAGATCCGGCTGCCGACGGTGGACACGGACATTCATCGGATGACCGCCATAGCCTTGGGTCTTCACCTGCGACTCGGTGCCGACGTGGAACAGTAATTGCAGAGGTCCGCCGGGACGCAGGACTCGATGAAAGTGCTGCAGCACAGCCGGGACCTCGTCGTCGGGGATGTGGATCAACGACTGCCAAGCCAGCAGGCCGGCCATGGAGGTTGCCGGGAAGTCCAATTCTGTCATCGACCCCACCTCGAACCGCAGGCCGGGGTGGTCGCGCCGGGCTAACTCGATCATCCCAGGGGAGAGATCGACACCGAAGACATCAACACCCAGCTCGTGCAGGTGGGCGGTAACGTGTCCGGGGCCGCACCCGAGATCAGCTACGAGCCCACCGCCAGTGGCTCGCACGCTGTCCGCGAACAATGCCAGAGCTGCACGAAGGTATGGCTGATCAGCCAGGGCATCGCGCACCTGATCGGCATAGCTCACCGCAACCGTGTCGTAGGAGGTTCGGGTATCGGTCAACCAGTCGTCGTCTGCGCTCACCACCGGCAGGGTAGTCCGTGATCACCGATTGCCACTGACGGATGTGGCGGCGACTGGATTGGGGAACACCTGAGCTAATTCCTATGGGACAGAAGATCTTCCGGACACGGCATTGAATCCGGGGATACCGAGTTCGGTTGCTGCCGTCGTCCGGCGGAGGGTGGTGTCGATCTGGGCGAGTTTGTCGTTGACGCCGCTGTAGCTGACCTGCAGGCCCTCGACTTCGCCGAGCCAGCCCTCGCGTTTGGCCTCGATGATCCGGGCTTCGAGGTTGTCGCGGATCTCTTCGAGCCTGGCTCGTTGGGCCGGGTCCGGTCTCAGGAGCGAACAACGGACACATGCGTGCTCATGAATGCACGGCGTGGAAAATGCTCGCGCGCAGATCCCGACTGACACCTTCCGCTTCTCGAAGTTTCTCTGCACCGTGCAAGCGGGCTCGCCGTAGGTGGTGCCGAGATGCCCAGGCATCGAGCTTTCGTTCGACGGGGGCCGAGGTCTGTAATGAATGCTGCGTGGGTGGCGATCTGATCCCTGAGGGCTTGAGGCAGGAGGGGCATGATCATCGACACTGAGTCGACGCCACGGCGAGTGCGTGCGAGCCGGTTGACGATTGCTCGATGGGTCGTTGCCGGGACTGTGGCGGCCGCGGCGATCGTGATCGCGATGCTGGTGGTTTGGTTCAGGTACGAGCCGGTCAAACCGGTCCAGCTGTTGCCGCCGGTCTCGACGCCTCTTACCGCAGTGCCGCCGGGACACTTGTCGAACTGACGCTTCCAGCCTTGGTGGATCGTCGGGTAGATGGTCACTGAGCCTCCCGTGTGCTGAGCGTGGGGGTTTCAAGCTGAATAGTTAGTTGTCCCAGGCGGTTTGCCTCCTGGCGTTTCGAACGAGGGAACGACAGGGTCAGGTCGAGGCCTTCGGTTTCGACGCGCTGGCGTCGGAGCAGGAGGTCTTCCTCGATCTCATCGAGGCGGATCACCATCTTCGGATCGACGTGCAGCATCGGGCAGCGTGCAGGCTTCTCTGCACCTGTCAAGGCCACCGTCGGCGCCGGGAAACTCGGTGGCCGTCAGCGGAGAGACGGCAGGCCAAGTTCGACCGGCGCGATGCGAGCAAGGCGCTTGGTCTCTTCTCGCTTCTGTCGGAGGAAGGAGAGCGTGAGGTCGATTCCCTCGAGCTCACCGAGCCAGTTCTCGTGTGCCGCGCGTGCGCGGCGGGCCAGCAGGTCCTCCTCGATCTCATCGAGTGCCGCCGCGGTGTCGAATAGTGCCGAGCCGTGGTGTAGCGGATGTACTGCGTTGTCCTGCACGCACTTCCAGAACTTCTCCAGCAGCGGGTCGTGCTGGGCGGTGAGGAACCGATCGCCGTAGCGGAGGAACCTGGTCGAGCGAAATGCCTGTAGTGACGGCCGAATCACCCGGAGGCTGAACAGACAAGCGGTGCCCACGCAGATCTCGTCGCGCTCGGCCTGCTTGCCTCTCACCGCAGTGACCGGACGTCCTCGCTCATTCAGACCGCTGGCCTCCCAGCGCTGTTGCCAGTCCGATCCGGGGAAGCCAGCCAGGTGTTCGAGCATGAACCGCGCGCCACGGGCTCGCCGTCGGACCGCGTCGGGCCCGCCAGGCCAGACGTCCCGCACGACCTGCTGGATCTGCTCCGAACCAGCGGCGGTGAGGTCGCCGCGCGGCATCGCAGATGCGACCGGCTTCGCTGGCCCGCCGCGTAGCCCGGCGAAGCGGGTGGGCGGGACCGAGGAATTGTTGCTCAGCAGCATCGTGCCGGGCTCAGCCACCGAACACCGCGTCGATGTCGGCCGGGTCGTATCCGGCGGGGTAGGACCGCTGAGGCCGCGGTTTGGTGTAGTGCTCGTGGAGTTTGTCGTGCATGTCCTCGATCCGGACAGTGAGGTAATGCCCTGTGGTGTCCAGGTGCGCGTGCCGCATGATCGTCTGGACCTCGGCCAGCGTCAGCCGCTCGTCCGCGGCCATCCTGGTGGCAGCGGTGTGCCTGGCGTCGTGGAGTGTGTGGTTGGTGCCCAGTTTGTCGTTGGCGCGTTGCAGCACACGCCGCATCGCCCAGTAGGTCAGCGGGCGGGGATCGCCGCGCCGGGTCCGCCACACAGGTGTGCCCGGGGCCGGTAGTCCGTCGGCGGCCAGATAGCGGCCCAGGTAGCGGAAAGCGTCCGGCGATGCGGGCACCGGCTGGCGCAGTCTGCTGCCTTTGGACACGACGTAGATCAACTGACCGGCCCAGTCGATGTCGTCCAGCGTCACGCCCAGTAGTTCGCTGGCCCGCGCGCCCGAGCTGACGTAGGACTCCAGCAGCGCCCGGTCGCGGTCGCAACCCATCGCGGCGAACAACTCGTCCCACAGCGCATCAGAGATCGCCCTCGGATTCTGCTGGGGCACTCGTTGCCGCAGCCGTGCCCGGCGCACGACCGGGACCGGCTCCGACGGACTGCGGTGGGCCAGCACCTCGCGGCGCTGCGCGGAGACCGGTACCGGATTAACCACCGGCCCCGTGCCGAAGCGGCCATGGAACGCGTAAAAGCTATGCGCCACAGTCAAAACGTGATTAATCGTCGTTGGCGCGTAACCAGCACGAAGGGACGGCTTTCCGGTCTTCAGGTTCACCGCCCCTGCTGGTGGCGAGCCCGGCCGACTGCGCAGCCGCTGCGGATTCCGGGCCGCCCGCAGCCACGCCACCAGGGTCGCGACGTCGGCCTCGGTCGCCCGGTCCCATTCGACCCCCAGGAACCACAACAACCGGTGCCACCGCAACAGGTCGAACGCATAGCTGCGGCACGTCAATGGGCTCGCGTCGCCCAGCATGAGATCACGCAAGTACCCGGCGACCGGCTCCAGCCCCTCGCCGTCGCCGTTCACGACTACGAACGGCAGGTCCGACGTATCGCCCTTGACCACAGCTCCCACTGCCGGGACCGATCGCCGCCCTTCGGCCAGTTCCCGCCGCATGTCCTCGACCACACCACATCCCTCCACCAGACCAGGCATCCAGCCCGGCCACTGAATCCTGACCTGGTGCAGTCAACAGGGTGTTCTTGGAAGTCGTCCCATTCCTCAGCTGTCGGTTCACGATATTCGTCGGCAGGTCGCGTCCGCCGCCTGTTCTCGAGGTGAGCCTGGTAGTGCTTGACGACATCCTCATCGAATACCGCCACGTAACCGCGGAAGGTCTCGAGGTTGAGATGGCCGAGCAGGGCTGCGCCGATGCGAATCGGAAGCCCGCTGTTGGCGAGATCCGTGGCGAAGAGACGCCGCAAATCGTTTGGCGTGAAATGGATCTCGTTGAAAGCGGGGTTGAGCGCTGAGAGTTCTTTGCAGGTGTCGATTAGCCAATTGAGAACCCCGCCGCGACTCAGGACTATGCGGTTGGCGCCGTTTCGCCTTTGAAACAGGTAGGGCATCGGCTCGCTCCATACCTTCTCGTGGTCGTCATATCGAGGAAGCAGCGCGATGCTCTGCCCGTCACGAGTGAGGCGTCGAATGATCTGGGCGGCAACGTGAAAGAGCTCGGCCGACATGGGTATCACTCGTTCCCTGTCGGACTTGGAAGGCGCGATGACCAGCAGCGGGATGACCTCACCGTCCGGCCGACGGTATTGCCGGATGCTCAGCTGGGTGAGTTCGACCAGTTCCTCGATCCTGATCCCTGACAAGCGAAGGGTTTCGAATGATGCCCAGGTCAGGGACCGACAGGTTGTTTGCCGGTCGACTTCACCCAACCAGCCCTCAACGGTGCGCCCGAACTTGTCCATCGTATCGATCGCGGCGTCGAGCTGTTCGAGGTCGACGCGGTAATCATCACCGGTCACGGCAGATCCAATCCCTGTAGTCCGGTGATCGCATCCTGATTGGTCGTGTCACGCGCCTGGTACTGGTTCGCGGCTTTCAACGAGGTTTGCCGAGGATTCCTCCAGCGCGGCGATGACCGTCTCGGCACCGTGCTTCCATTCGAGCCAGGACTCGTCATAAGCGCTGGCGGCTTTGCCTTGCCATCCATCGGCGAGCAGTTCCTTGCCGATCGTGTCGTCCAGCTTCTTCAGCTCGTCTCGGATCGCCTGGGCCTTACCCAAGGTAAATCGTGCCGCCTCGCGTAGCCGATCCACCTCGACCTGGAGCTCCCCGGACATCCCGCCTCCCTCCGTCGTGCAGCTCGCCCCTGAACTATATGACGCAGAGCAAGCGATGAAGGGTGGCCCGGTTCAATCCGATGACCCGGCACCGTCGACGTCGCGGATCTGCTGCACGGCCGGTGGATACTTCTGCGCCGCGGTCGGCGTTCGCTGGCCGTAGTCGAGGTCGTCTGAGCATCGAACCGGCTGGGTGCGACTTGGTCCGCCGGACGCACTCTCTTCTCAGCCCCGGCCGCCGAGTGCGTCGTTTCTGGCTGGCAGAGCTCCGTCGACAGCTGGGTGAGGTGGGCGGCTGTTGATCGGCCACGTTCGCACCCGTATCGGCGATGGTGGTTGTAGGCTCCCGCAACGATCAGGTTCCTGGTCTGGCCGCACGCGGTCACCAGCTTGGAGGAGGTCGAGATCGCACGCCCGGCCCGCCTCGTCGTAGCCTGTCGCCCGCTGCCCGCCGACACTGTGGTGGAGGTTGAGGACAAGGTTCCGCTCGTTTTTCCCGGCCGGGGCGGAGTGCTCCGCGATCCGCACAACTTCAATCGGACATGGCGGGACGCACGAGGCACTCTGTACAAGGATGTAACTCAGTACACATTCCGGAAGACAGTCGCAACGCTGATCGCGGAGGCGTCGGGTTCGAAAACGGCCGCGAAGCAGTTGGGGCATTCTCGTGAGGGCGTCACGGAGCGGCATTACATCGTCTCGCCGGAGCAGGCACCGGACTCATCGGCCGTGCTGGAGCTGGGACTAGGCACAGCCAGGTGACGGATATTTCTGGTGCCGAATTCTTGGTGTTTCTTTGGTGACGGTCCGATGTTGCGGACTAACCCGACCTCAAAAAAGGTCTTGACCTGGTAAATATGGTGCGCCCGAAGGGATTCGAACCCCTAACCTTCTGATCCGTAGTCAGATGCTCTATCCGTTGAGCTACGGGCGCATGCCTGTGTTCAGTTATATAACCCGGCGAACCGGGGTGTGGCGGAGGCGAGAGGATTTGAACCTCCGGTCCCCGTGAAGGGACAACTCATTAGCAGTGAGTCCCATTCGGCCGCTCTGGCACGCCTCCTGGAGCCTTCTCTTCGAGGGCACCGGTTCCTTTCCGAACCGCCGAACAGGAAGGTTACAGTAGCCGACGTCCAGATCGCAAAACGCCAGGTAATCACCGAAGATTGCTATCGAACCAGTCGAAGATCCGGGTCTGGGAATCGGTGAGGTCGTAGTCTTCGTCGCCGCCGGATCGGTCGGCGCGGCGGTACAGGCCGGGGTAGGTCACGACCAGGCTGGCGACCGCGGCGTGGGCGGCGGCATCGCGGAGTTGGTCGATCTGCTGGGGCGGGGTGTCCGGATCGTCGGCGCCGAAGAGGCCGAGCCAGGGCGCCTGTAGGTTCGGGGCCGCGCGGATGAGGGCGTCGGCTTCATCGGTGAGCGGCTCCATGATGCCGGGGGCGGCGACGCTGACCGCGGCGCCGACGGGACGGTTGGTTGCGACCAGGAATGCCGCGGTGCCCGCATGGTCGAAGCCGAGCACGCCGATGCAGTCCGGGAAGACGCCGCGGCGGGTGAGCCAGTCGAAACAGGCGTCGAAATCGTCGAACAGGTCGTCGCCGAATACCTCGTGCGCGGGTTCGCCGTTCGCACGATGGAACAGATTGGGCGCGACCACGGTCCAGCCCTCGGTCGCCAGGGTTTTCATGAGGTCCAGCAATGGCCCGGTGAACTCCCGCGACTCGTGCAGCACCACGATGCCACCGCGCGCGTTGCCCTCCGGCTCGGCCACCGTGATGGGCACCTGGGTGTCGGCGGTCCGGCGCTGGTCTTCGGTCGATGGTTGTGCTTCCGCACCGGAAATGATGTCGTCGCGACTACGTAGCGGCGCAATATCGTCGTAAATGCCCGACATGGAACCAGGGTAGGTGGATCTGCTGATCTTCGCGAGAAATTGCACGTGAGCGGCCCTGACGCCCAGAATTTCCCGTACCCGGCATATGGTTGAAGCGTGACAGCGCATATCCGGCCGGACCTCGATTCGATCCCGGCGTACGTCCCCGGCCGCAACCATCCAGGCGCGGTCAAGCTCGCCAGCAACGAGACCACCTTCGGTCCGCTGCCGGCCGCCGCGAAGGCCATTGCCGAGGCCGCCGAACTGGCGAACCGCTATCCGGATAATCAGGTCACCGAACTGCGCGCGGCCATTGCCGACTTTCTCGGCGTCTCTTCGGCGAACGTCGCGGTCGGCTGCGGCAGCGTCGCGCTGTGCCAGGAGTTGGTGCAGATCACCTGTGCCGCGCCGACCGACGAGGTGCTCTTCGCCTGGCGCTCGTTCGAGGCGTATCCGATCGTCACCCAGGTCGGCAATGCGACCGCCGTGCGGGTGCCGCTCACCCCGGAGCATGTGCACGATCTGGATGCGATGGCCGCCGCGGTCACCGAGCGCACCAAGCTGATCTTCGTCTGCAATCCGAACAACCCGACCGGCACCGCGGTCGGCGAGGCCGAGCTGGTGCGCTTCCTGGACGCGATTCCGGAGCATGTGCTGATCGTGTTGGACGAGGCGTATTTCGAGTACATGCGGCTCGCCCCCGAGCGGTTTGCGAATGGCGTGGAGCTCGGTCGTAATCGGCCCAATGTCGTTGTGCTGCGGACCTTCTCCAAGGCCTACGGTCTGGCCGGACTGCGCGCGGGCTATGCGGTCGGCGATCCGGCCGTGATCACGGCGCTGATGAAGGTGCACATCCCGTTCAGTGTGAACCGGGTCGCGCAGGCCGCCGCGATCGCATCCCTGGAGGCGCGGCACGAACTGCTCGATCGCACCGACAGTCTCGTCATCGAACGCGATCGGGTGCGCGATGCGCTGCTCGCGGCGGGCTATGCGGTGCCGCCCAGCGAATCGAACTTCCTGTGGCTGCCGCTGGGTGCGCGCAGCGCCGAATACGGCGAGGCGAGCGCGGAGGCGGGGGTGCTGGTGCGGCCGTATGCCACCGACGGCGTGCGGGTGACCACCGGTGACGCGCACGAGAACGAGCAGTTCCTGCGGTTCGCGACCGATCCGGATGTGTTGGCGCGCTTCGGAATCGGCTAGCCGGGACGCTTCGAACCCGAACGCCTCAGATGCCCAGCTCGCCTCAGGCGCCCAGCGCCCGCGCGATCGTCGGCCACGACTGGCCCAGTTCGTCGGCCCAGTACGGCCACGAGTGGGTTCCGGTCGCTCGGAAGGTGGCGGTCACCGGAATCCCGAGTGCGGTGAGCCGATCGGTCAGCCTGCGGGTGCAGAGATTGGTGGCGGCCTCGAGCGGACCGCCGAAACCGACGGTGCTGACCACATCCGGGTTGTCCAGGGTGTCGTATCGGCCGGGCAGTCCGCTGCCGACCGACAGATAGATCGCCTTGCCGCGCAACGCTTCCGCGTGCAGCAGTACGTCGTGGTCGAGCCAGGCGGGATCGTGTTGATCGCCGAACATATTGTCCGGCGTGCCGCCATAGGTCGCCACCACCGCGCGGGCCTGCGCCTGTCCGAGATCGGTGCCCATGGAGAAGCAGCCACTGTGCCCGGCCACCGCCGTGTACAGCTTCGGCTGCCGGATGGCCAGCATCATCGCGGCCTCGGCGCCCATCGAAACGCCCATGACGGCATTGTTTCCGTTGCCGTTGAACTTCGCGTCGATGAGCGGCGGGAGTTCGCGCGTCAGGAAGGTCTCCCACATATTGGTGCCGAGCACCGGATCCGGGCGCTTCCAGTCGGTATAGAAACTGGCCGGGCCGCCGACCGTCAGCACCACATTGACGTCTTTGTCCTCGAAGAATCGGTCGGCGTGTCCGAGTGTGGTCCAGTTATTGCTCTCCGCCTCGGCGCTGCGCCCGTCGAGCATGTACACGGTGGGCCGCGGATGCGTCTGATCGCGCGGGAGCAGCACCTGCACCTCGACGGCGCGGCGCATCGCGGGCGAGTTCACCCACACCCGCAGCCACCGGTCGTTGATGGGCACGATGTGATCGATCGAGGGCGGCGGCACATTGGGGATGGTCGGCGCTGCGGGATCCGGACCGTCCGCCGATCCGGTATTGGGCCGGGGGCCATCGGGAGCGGCTAGTCCGTACGGCGCCCCGAACACGGCCGCACCGGAAATCAGTGCGACACTCACGATTGCGCTGGAGACCCAACGCCGCACCTCGCGCCGAGACAGCATGCCGACCATCCTGCCAGAGATGCGAAGGCGAGCCTCCCAGCGATGGAATCACCAGTGAATATGTGATTCGGGTCACCGCTGTGGGCTACTGTGCGGCGAGGTCACGCTGCCAGCGGCGTTCCGCTCTCGTGAACCGCTACCGCCTTGCCGCGATCGCCCAGGCCGCCAGGAACAGCCCGGCGGCAATGTAACTGGGATCACTCGGATCTGAATTCTCGACGAAGATCCCGGACTCGCCCCAGAATTCATGGGATCCGCTGATCTAGGCCGTGTGCCCGCCCCGGGCCGATCGCCTGGCGCGGGCGCGCGTGCGTCGGTGGCTGCACGCCACCGGCGCCACGCCTTTGACGCCGACCGCATTGCCGCGATCGAAGACACCACCTGAAAGTTGATCCGGCGCCTTTTCGATCGTTGTCCGCCTGCTGAATCCGACATCCCTGCTGGCCATTCGGCGAGTCGTCCGCCGGATGCACCACGGCGACTTCGATGCGGCGCAACTCGAGCGTGAACCGGACAGCCCCGGCATACCGAACTCGGCGCTCACGCCGGTGCATCCTGCACGCCGTGCCGGCCCGGCACCGCGAACAACAGCAGCGTCCCGCAGCCGATGGCATGAAGTGCCAGCCTGGCCGCCGCCATACCGACCAGGCTGGGCAGCAGCCGACCTCGCTGTTGGGCGAACCGATCGAATAGCCATACTGCGGCAGCAACATACAGGTCGGTCGGGTTTGGCTGGATCGGTAGACGGCTCCCTGTGTCGGCAGATTCCGAACAGGCAATACGTCGAATTCAGGCACACGGCCAGCACACCGGTCCTACCCTTCTACACGGGCCTTTTCGGGTGTCGATGGGGACGAGCATGATCGTTGACAGCAAACATCAGCAGGCAGGTCATGCTGCTGTGTGCGCGGACGGCAACCCGATAGCCTGCTCGACGCCGATACATGATCGGCCCTTGGCTTTCGGAGGTCCCGCAATGTCGGGGCTAACTCGTGGACCGCCCGTCCGGCCCGGTGTCGACTGCGCTCCGCGCGCGAAATTCTCTGCTCGATCAATGCCTGTCTGTGTTGCCGCAGTACCTGATGTCCGACCGGAGAAATACCGTGAACCAAGCGTTACCTGTCGTGTCGCTCGAACGCACCGCTGACACAAAGCCTTTCGGCCTAGATCTGAAAAGGCGGATGCGGGAGTGCGATGAGTTCTTCCGATTACCCGAACTCGCGCACCTGTCCCCGCAACGCCGCCGCACCGCGTTGGAACAGCTCCAACAAACCGGCAGCTACGTGCAGACCGCCGAGGAGATCCTCATCGGCGCCAAGCTCGCGTGGCGCAACCACGCCCGCTGCGTCGGGCGAAAACATTGGCGATCACTGAAATTGCTGGACGCACGGCGGGTGCGCTCGGCCCGCGACCTCGCCGAGGTCTGCTGGCAGCACTTGCATATGGCGACCAATGGCGGCGCCATCCAATCGATGATCACCGTCGGACCACCGCGCCAGGCCGACGGCCGTGAATTCCGCATTGTCAGCTCACAACTCATCCGCTACGCCGGATACCGCAATGGTGACGGCACGGTGACCGGCGATGCCGCCAATATCGCGATCACCGAACTCGCCGTGAAACTCGGCTGGCGCGGCGCAGGCACCCCCTTCGACGTCCTGCCGGTGCTGATCAGCACCCCGGACGAGCCGATCCGCTGGTTCGATGTCCCGCCCGAGTTGGCCCGTGAGGTCGAGTTGGAACATCCCGAATTCGACTGGTTCGCCGGACTCGGCCTGAAATGGCATGCACTGCCCGCGGTTTCGAATATGAACCTGGAGGTCGGCGGCATCACCTATCCGTTCGCGCCATTCAATGGCTGGTATATGGGCGCCGAGATCGGCGCACGCAACCTCAGCGACACCACCCGCTACAACATGCTGCCGCTCATCGCCGAAATGATGTGCCTGGACACCAGGACCGAACGCTCACTGTGGCGCGACCGGGCACTGGTGGAACTGAATCGTGCGGTGTTGCACAGCTTTCGGAAGTCGGGGGTGTACATCGTCGACCATCACACCGTTGCCAAACAGTTCTGCGACCACGTCAACCGCGAGCAGGCCGCGGGCCGGAAATGTCCGACGGACTGGAGCTGGGTCAATCCGCCGATCTCATCCGGTCTGACCCCGACCTTCCACCGCTATTACGACGAACCCGAACCGGATCTGCGGCCCAACTTCGTGCGGCGGGATTTCGACGGCGAGGACGGAATCTGATCTTCGTTTGCCAGCGGCAGTGCTTTCTCGCGGCATTTGAAGCGGCGCGGCGCTGCACGGACGATTTCCGGTGGCCGGACGATCGTGACGAAAGTCTGACGTGGCGGCCCGGTTGCGCGAAAAGCTGCGGGTCTGGCAGCAGAATCGGTTCATGACCTTGGAAAACCGTGGTTTGGGCCGGGAATTGCGGCTGTGCTCGAGGTGGCGTTGATATGCGGGTGCTTTTGACCGGGGCCGCCGGGTTCATCGGGGCGCGAGTGCATCGGGAGTTGGCCGATGCGGGGCATGAAGTGGTCGCCGTCGACATGATGCTGCCGGCCGCACATGGGGTCGGCGCCCGAGCGCCGGAGCACGTGCGGGTGCTCGATGTGCGTGATCCCGATGCGTTGGATTCGGTATTGCGCGGGGTTGATGTGGTGTGTCATCAGGCGGCGGTGGTCGGGGCCGGGGTCAGTGCGCAGGATGCGCCCGCCTATGCGAGCCATAACGACCTCGGGACGGCGGTCCTGCTGGCGGCGATGGATCGGGCCGGATGTCGGCGGTTGGTGCTGGCTTCGTCGATGGTGGTCTATGGGGAGGGACGGTATCGCGGCGTGCGGCCCGGGGCGGTCGAGGTCGGAGTGCGCAGGCGTGGGGATCTCGAGAAGGGGATGTACGAGCATCGGGATCCGGATTCGGATGCGGTGCTGAGTTGGGCGGCGGTGCCCGAGAACGCGCCGCTGCGCCCGCGCAGTCTTTACGCGGCGGCGAAGGTGGCGCAGGAGCACTATGCGGCCGCGTGGGCCGCGGTGACCGATTCCGGAGTGACCGCGCTGCGCTATCACAATGTCTACGGCCCCGATATGCCGAGGGATACACCGTATTCCGGTGTCGCGGCGATATTCCGATCCGCACTGGAGTCGGGAAAACCGCCGCAGGTATTCGAAGATGGCAGGCAGGCACGGGATTTCGTCCATGTCAGCGATATCGCGGCAGCGAATCTCGCGGCGGTCGAATATCCGCACACCGGGTTCCTGCCGCTCAATATCGCCTCCGGACGGCCGATCACCATCGGCGCGGTCGCCACTACTCTCGCCGCGGCTCGCGGCGGGCCGGAACCGGAGATCACCGGACGCTACCGGCCCGGCGATGTGCGCCATATTGTCGCCAGTCCCGAACAGGCGCAACGCATTCTGGGGTTCACCGCGCAGGTGGATCCGCTCGACGGCCTGGCCGAATTCGCCTTCGCACCGTTGCGCGCGGTCGCCGGGGCCGGTGCGCCGCTGATGTGATTCAGTTTCCGCTGAGGGGCAGCCGAACTTCGAAGCGGCAGCCCTGGTCGCGGTTCTCGGCGGTGATATCGCCGTGGTGGGCTTCGACCAGTCCGGCCGCGATTGCGAGGCCCATACCGCTGCCGGAGGACACGCCGTCGGAGGCGACGGGGGAGCGGGCGGCGGTGCCGCGGTAGGCGACCTCGAAGATGCGCGGCAGGTCGGCCTCGGCAATACCCGGTCCGGTGTCGTCGACCCGGGCCCAGGCCTGGCCGTCGGCGGTGCCAGCGGAGATCGCGACCTGGCCGCCGGGCGGGGTGTGGGCAATGGCATTGGAGACGAGGTTGGTCAGTACCCGGCCGAGGGCGCGGTCGCTGGCCGCGACGACGATTTCGGAGTCGGGTTGTTCGGCGCTCAGCAGGACCTTGGCGCGTTCGGCGTTCGGGCGATTGGCGGCGAGCACTTCATCGATCAGTTCGCGCAGATCGACCGGCTCCAGTTCCAATCGCAATGCGCCCGCATTGATCTTTGACATCTCGAACAGATCGTCGACCATGACCGAGAGCCGATCCGTCTCGCGCACGATCTGTTCGGCATAGCGCGCCACATCGGCGGTGCCGGTGAGCACGCCGTCCGCAAGCCCCTCGGCCATGGCGCGAATGCCCGCCAGCGGGGTCCGCAGATCGTGACTCACCCAGGCGACGAGTTCGCGGCGGGAGCGTTCGGCCATCCGTTCCTGTTCGCGGATCTGCTTCTCCCAGACAGTTTTTCGGGCCTGTTCCCGCCCGAGCAGCAGGGCGGCGGGTACGGTGACCGCCGCGACCACCGCGAGTACGACGGCGGTGCGCTCCAGTTCGTCGGTGAACATCAACCCGCTGACCCCGATGACACCCGCCAGCGTGGACAGGGTCGGGATCAGCACCAGCACCGCCATGCTGGTGGTCATGGAACGATTGCTGGTGGCGCGCAGGATCACCGCGCCGAGGGCGACGATCGGGAGCGAACAGGCCAGCGCGTAGGCAATCAGTTGGACGGTGTCTTCAGGCACTGGATTCTCCATTCCGGCCCCAGATGTAGCCGCGACCCCACACCGTCTCGATCCGGTGCCGGTCGCCGAGTTTCGCGCGCAACCGCTTGATATGCACAGTGACAGTGGACAAATCGCCGAAATCCCAACCCCACACCTTGGCCAGCAGTTCCTCGCGGCTGAACACCTGGTGTGGATGGCGCAGTAGGAAGACGAGCAGATCGTATTCGCGCGCGGTCAGATCCACCGGCACGCCGTCCACCAGCGCCGACTGCGAATCCGGCCGCACCTCGACGGCACCGTCGCGCAGCACCTCCGTGCCCGGCTGCCGAATCGCCTGCGAACGCCGCAGTACCGAGGCGACGCGCAGCGCGAGTTCGCGGGCGCTGAACGGTTTGGTGACATAGTCGTCGGCGCCCGCCTCCAGGCCGAGCACCCGATCGTCCTCGTCGCCGAGCGCGGTGAGCAGGATGATCGGAGTGTCCGGCCGCGGGCCCGAGCGCACCGCGCGGCAGATCTCGATACCGTCGGGGGCGGGCATCATGACATCGAGGACGGCCAGTTCGACGGGGTCGCCGGTGGGGTCGGTGAGTTGGGCCATGGTCGATGGGCCGTCCGCGGTCTCCACGACGGTCAGCCCGTCACGTTCGAGATAGCGCCGCACCACATCACGGACCAATGGGTCGTCGTCGGCGATCAGAATGCTCATGGCTTACCAATTCGTCAGGATCGTGTGGGCGAGTACCAGGGTGCCGAGCGCTTGGACGAATAGCCAGACTCGGACGGTGGACCGCGGCAGAAACGCGGTCGCGGCCATGAGCCAGATGTCGAACGGCAGCCAGATGCGCTCGGTCTCCGCCTTGCTCAAGCCACTGAGGTCTGCCACCAATATCGCGCACAAACCGGCCGCCACCAAGAGCGCGGTCGGATCGCGTGGTTTGCGCGGGTGCGATAGCGTGCCCGGCAGCCCGGCGGCGGTGGCCAGGCCGACCGCGCAGACGGTGGCGGCGAGGTTCGCCCACACCCAGTACCCATAGGGACGCTCGGCGGCGATGCCCTGGTAGTAGCGCTCGACCACCAGGTGATATCCGTCGAGCCACCAGAAACCGGCCGCGGTGAAGGCCGCCACGACGAGCAGCGCACCGAGTAGCGCGGGCAGCAGCGGTCGGGCGGTTCGGCCCGCGATCAGCACCGCGACGGCCGGTACGGCCATGATCACGAGGCCGTAGCTGAGATAGATTCCCAGGCCGAAGAGCACACCGGAAGCTACGGCGATCCACCGGCGTCGCGGTTGCCCGACCGCGAGGGCGAGCAGCGCGACCGCCCACGCCGTCACACCGGCGAACACCGCATCGGCGGAGACCGCGATCCATACTGCGGCTGGCGCTATCGTCAAGAACGGCAGAGCCTTTCGGGCCCGATCTTCGGCACCGAGCGTCCGCAGCGTGACTGCGACCGCGACAATCGCGCTCGATCCGATGAGCAGGCAGGCCAGCCCGGCCCAGCCTCCGCCGCCCAGGCCGATGCGATCGAGCAGTACGAAGAACAGCAGTGCGCCGGGCGGATGCCCGGACACATGGGTGGTCCACGAATCGGATTGGAAATCCAGGATGCGGCCGGAGAAGCCGCGCAGCATCCCCGGGATATCGCGGACACCGGGCACCTCGTGCAGATACTCGTGCGAGGTGGTGAGCCGTCCCGCGAATCCACGCTGCCAGCCGTCGATCATGGCCAAGGCGAATGCCCAGGCCACGGCGGTCAGCCAGGACAGGGTCAGCAGGCGGCGCCAGGGCAGCCGCCCGGCCAGCGCGGGACCGAAACGGATGACCAGTATCGCGATGGCGATGGCCGGTACCGAACCCCAGCCGACGTGCGTCAACCAGTCGCCGAAGAGCGGGGCCGCGCCCGCGTAGAGCTTGCTCCGCCAGTGTTCGCTGGCAATTCGCGGGATAAGGAATGCTGTTAATGCAAGCGCAGCGCCGATGCCCGCGCCCACCAGTTCGCTCGGTACCCGGCCACGTGGGCGCGCCACGGCCTCCGTCACGTCATGCACGAACCTCACGATAGGACGGCAGCGCCCGAAAATGCGGTGCTCGAGCGGTTCCGGGCATTGATGTCACGGTTTCGTCAGGAGTTTCGCCGCATCGATTCGGCCCTGCTTGGCTTAGCGTCGAAACCATGACCGAGACCTTCCACAACCCGGACGGCGTGACCGTGGTCATCCCGTGCCGAGACGAAGCTGAAGCGTTGCCAGCTGTGCTCGCCGCGATTCCGGCGGGATTCCATGCGCTGGTGGTGGACAATGGCTCGACCGATGCGACGGCCGAGGTCGCGCGCCGGTGCGGCGCTGCCGTGGTATCCGAGGCGCGGCCCGGGTACGGGGCCGCGGTGCAGGCCGGAATCGCCTCCGCCGGTACGGATTTGATCGCCTTTCTGGACGGCGACGGATCGATGGATCCGGGTGAGCTGGCGCCCCTGGTCGACTTGGTGCGTGCGGGTGCGGATCTCGCGGTCGGCCGGCGTAAGCCGGTGCGCCGGGGCGTGTGGCCGTGGCATGCGCGACTGGGCAATCTCGTCATCGCCGGGCGACTGCGCCGTCGCTACGGGCTGCCCGTGCACGATATCGGTGCCATGCGGGTGGCCCGCCGCACGGCGCTGCTCTCCCTCGGCCCGCTGCACAGCCGCTCCGGCTATCCACTGCATCTGCTGATCGGTGCGGCGGGTGCGGGCTGGCGCGTGGTCGAGCGCGATATCGCGTATCGACCACGGGCAGGCGGTGTTTCGAAGGTCTCCGGATCGTGGCTCGGCACCCTGCGTGCCACCCGGGACTTCCTGGCGGTGCTGCGATGAATTACCGCCGCCCGTCGCCCGTGGCCGCGACACTGCTCGTGCTGGCCAAGGCCCCGATTCCCGGACTCGCCAAAACCCGGCTGACACCGCCGCTTTCGCCGCGCGACGCGGCCCGGGTCGCCGCGGCATCGCTGCTGGACACCTTGGCATCGATGTCGCGCAGTCCGGTCGCGCACCACGTCGTCGCGTTCACCGGGGCGGTCGCCGATGCCGAATACGCCGATGAAGTGGCAAGGGCATTGACCGATTTCGAGGTCATTCCACAGCGCGGCGCATCCTTCGGCGAGCGCCTGGCCAACGCCCACGCCGATGCCGCGCGGCACGGACTGCCGGTACTGCAGATCGGCATGGACACACCGCAGATCGGTCCGGACGTACTGACCTGGGCCGCTCGCGAGCTGGTCCTGCGCGGTGACGCCCTGCTCGGCCCCGCCGAGGACGGCGGCTGGTGGGCGCTCGGGCTGCCGACGCCGCGGGCGGCTCGCACGCTGGTCGAGGTGCCCATGTCGACCGACCGGACCGGCGAACTCACCCGAGATGCCATGCTGCGCTGCGATCTTCAGGTGCGTGCCCTGCCGCGCTACAACGATGTCGATACCTTCGCCGACGCCCTGGAGGTGGCCGCCGCATCCGATGGCCGGTTCGCCCGGCTGGTCCAGCAACTGCACCGCTCCCTACTGGCATCCCGATGAGCGGCATCGATATCTTCGATCTCGCGCTGACGGGCGAGGACTGCTGGGTGCGCGATACCGATGGCCGACGCCACCGGCTGCGGACCCGGCGCTGGCTGGGTTTCGACGCTGCCGACAGCCGCGCCGATACCGCGCTGACCTGCTGCTGCGACGGACCGACGGTGGACCTGGGATGCGGCCCGGGACGGCTGGTAACGGCACTGCTGCGGCGCGGCGTCATCGCACTCGGCGTCGACATCTCGCCGATGGCCGTCGCGGCCACCAGATTTCGTGGTGCACCGGCATTGCGGCGCGATCTGTTCGAACCGCTGCCCGGGTCCGGCCGCTGGTCCTACGCGATTCTGGCAGACGGCAATATCGGCATCGGTGGCGATCCGGTGCGGATACTGTCCCGCGCCGGTGAACTGCTCGCCCGCGATGGCATCGCGGTCGTCGAATTCGCCCGCCCCGGCACCGGTGTGGTGTCGCATCCGATTCGGCTGGAGACGAGAACCCGAGTGGGGGAATGGTTTCCGTGGGCGCGCGTGGGTGTGGATCGCGCGGAGGACCTGGCCGCGGCGGCGGGATTTCGGGTGCTGGCAGCCATGGAGGTGTCCGGTCGGTACATCGGGTGGCTGCGTTGGGGCGGGCATTCGATGCATACGACGAGCAATCGGTGGGCGTCATGACGAATACACGCGGCACGATGCTCCGAACCAGTGCGTTGGCCCGCCTGGCACATCGTCTCGCGACTGTGCTGCGGCCGTTGCGAGTTCGCGCGAACGCTGGTGTTGCGACCGGTGCGGGGGCACAAGCGATGCGCCCGACATCCGCACGTGGCCCCGAGGTCGCGAGTCGGGTGGGCAGCGCGCTCGGCACCGCGATCCTGGTCTGCTTCGTAACCGGTCTATTGAGTCACTGGATCCAGCATCCGCCGAGTTGGTTCTGGTGGCCCGCCCATCCCGTCTGGCTGTACCGGGTCACCCAGGGCACCCATGTGATCACCGGGGTCGCGGCCATCCCGCTGCTGCTGGTGAAGCTGTGGGCGGTGTACCCCAGGCTGTTCCGGCGTCCGATCATCGGTTCGCCATTGCGAATGCTCGAACGCGGTTCCATCGCCCTGCTCGTCGGCGCGACGATCTTCCAACTGTCGACCGGCCTGATCAATATCGCCCAGTACTACCCGTGGAAATTCTTCTTTCCCACCGCGCATTACGCCATGGCCTATATCGCCGTCGGCGCACTCGCGGTGCATGTGGCGGTCAAACTGCCCGTTATCCGCGACGCACTGCAACGCCCGCTGACCGACCCCGAAGTCGAATCGGGCGCCGGGACTCCAGGGCCGGAGACCACACCCCATATCTCGCGGCGCGCAGTGCTGACCGGTGCGGGTCTCGCCGCCGTTGCCGCAGGTTTGGCCGTTGCGGGACAGACTGTCCCCTTCCTCCGCTGGGCCGCCGTGCTCGCGCCGCGCAGTGGGCATGGGCCGCAAGGGGTTCCGGTCAATCGATCGGCCGCGGCGGCGGGCGTCGGTGATCGGGCCCGCGATGCCGGGTACCGGCTGACGGTCACGGTGGGCGATCGGAAGCGCCAGTTCACCCGGGACGAACTGCTATCGCTGCCGCAGACTCGGGCCAGCCTGCCGATCGCCTGCGTCGAGGGCTGGAGTGCGAGTGCCGACTGGTCCGGTGTCCGCCTGCTGGACCTGCTCGCGGCGGTCGGTAACTATCCCGGCGGCGATGTGCGATTCCGCTCCCTGGAGCAGACCGGTATCTACGGCAGTTCCGTGCTCCCGCAACGTCATGTCGTCGATGCGAGCACGTTGGTCGCGCTGGCCGTCAATGGCGAAACTCTCGACCTCGATCACGGCTACCCCTGCCGCCTCATCGCCCCTAACCGGCCCGGCGTCCTGCAAACCAAATGGCTGTCCGAAATCGAGGTGCTGTCATGACGACGGTCCGCATCCTGCTGCTCGTCGTCGGCCTGTGGCTCGGCTGGTACGGCATCAGCGCGCTATTCGAGCTGCCGCCCACCGATCTCACCTCCGCCGCGATCTGGTTCGCGGGCGGAATCCTGCTGCACGACGCGGTCTTCGCCCCGGTCTGCGCCGCCTTCGGACTGACCGCGCGCCGCCTGCTCCCACCTACTTGGTGGGCGGTCACCGCCTGCGGTGCCATCTGCTCGGTGGCCCTCGTGCTGATCGCCCTCCCGGTGCTGGACCGTCGCAATGCCATGTCGAGCAATCCGACCGTGCTGGACCGCGACTATGCCCTCGGCCTGGCGGTCGCCCTGCTCGTCGTTTGGTCCCTGGTCGGCATGGCCCACGCCGTGCCCAGGCTCATTTCCAAGAGGGAAGTACTGGGAGCGCTCCGCTCAGATCGGCCCCGTCGGATCGCCCGAGGAGCCAGGCGAGCACACCGGAGGCGGAGCCCGTGATGGTGTGATCAGCGGCCCCCGTGCCGATGGTGGCAGTGAAATCGGTATCGGTGGTGTGTACTTCGAACGCCGGTGCCGGGTCGGGTGCGGCGGCATTGGCTTTGGTCAGATCCGCGGTGGCCCGGGGCAGCAGACGGGCGACGAATTCGCTCGGCCAGTCGGCAGGTTGGTAATCGGCGCCCAGGTCGACATGGTGGATCTCCACCTCCTGCAACCGCATCCAGATGACCTCGGTCGCCGGAATGGGCCTGCCCTGCCGAGTGCGCACCGTCGCCGTCCAAGCCTCCGCGGGCGCGGTCTGGGCCAGCGCGAGCCAGCGGTTCGCCGCGGCTTCGTTATCGGCCAACTGCTCGGCGAGCGGCCGCGGCGCACCCGCTTCGATATCCGCGTCCCGAAGGAACATGCTTGCGTACTGCGGAGTTTCGATACCGGTGCGGGCCCACAGCAACAGATTGACCAGACTGTCGGCATTGCGCGCCAGATGCGCCAGCACATGCCCCCGGCTCCAACCGGGCAGCAGCGAGGGCACGCTCACATCATCTTCGAGACCACGAACCGTTTCGAACAGCCGTGCCGTGGCCTCGGCAACGGTCTCGAGCTGAACCGTGGTCTCCGCAGCATCGCTGGTCACCCGTCCGACCCTAGCGATTCACCCCCGACCCCGCCCGAGAAACCGCGTCACGGGCCGCACCTGGGCCGCACAGTTCGAAATCGTGCTGCGGTTCCTCGCGGGAGTCGGGCACCGGCGCTATTCGCCGACGATCGCGTCGGCCTCGATCTCCACCAGCAGTGCGGGGGTGATCAACGCCTTGATCTCGTACATCGACGCGGCCGGCCGGATATCGCCGAATACTTCGGCGTGTGCCTTGGCGACCTCGGGCCAGCGCGAGATATCGGTGACGAAGATCCGGGTCCGAACGACATCGGCCAGACTCGCACCGGCGTCGGTGAGTGCGGAGGCGATGCGGCGCAGGGTTTCCCTGGTCTGTTCGCCGATATCGGCGCCGCCGACCGCATCGCCGCCGGGCAGCGAGGCGGTGGTGCCGCTCACCACAACCGTATTGCCGACGCGGACCGCCCGCGAGTAGCCGACGATATCCTCGAACTCCGAGCCCGATGCGATATTCACACGATCACCCATGGCGACAGCATGACATCAACTGGTCATTCGGCCGTAGGGCTTTTGTCGGATGTGCAAGGTAAGCAGACACGGTGAAAGCGCACACCCGTATTACCGCCGTCGCCGTCCTCGCCATCGGCGTGCTGGCCGCAGGCTGCTCGTCCTCGGACGGTAAGGCCGATTTCACCGTGGCCAAGGATCAGCCGCTGGTCATCTCCCTCGACGATCTGCTGGCCGCCACGGGTGGCAGCGCCGCCGTGACAATCGCCGATCCGGAACACGGCACGCTGACCCGCCGCCTCGACGGCGCACTCGTCTACCAGCCGAAGGCGGGCTACACCGGTACCGACGAACTGAAGGTCGGCACCACCGACGCGGTTCGCCTGTACACCACCGATATTCCGCCGCTCGGCGAATTCGGCGGCACCACCGTGCAGGCCAGCGGTTACGGCTCCGCGTGGACGCCGGTCCCCGGCGCATCGGGCGAGTTCTACGGCCTCACCGACCGCGGCCCCAATGTGGACGGCCCCGGCAAGAACGAGAAGCTGACGCCGACTCCGGGTTTCGTGCCCAAGATCGGCCGGTTCAAACTGGTCGGCAATCGCGCGGTGCTGCAATCCACCATCGAGTTGCACACCGCCAACGGCACCCCGTTCAACGGGCAGGTCGATACCGCGGCCAGCACCGGCGAGACCATCAAGGACCTCGCCGGAAATGTGCTGCCGCCCACCGATCACGGCCTCGACCCCGAGGGGCTGGTCGCCCTGGCCGACGGCACCTTCTGGGTCTCCGACGAATACGGCCCGTTCCTGGTGCATTTCGATGCCAAGGGCGCCGAACTCGAGCGCCTCGGGCCGGGATCGGGTCTGCCCAAGGAACTTTCGCTGCGCACCCCGAACCAGGGCATGGAGGGGCTGACCATCACCCCGGACGGCGGCACCCTCGTCGGCGTGGTGCAGAGCGGTCTGAAAACCCCCGACCTGGACGGTTCGGCCAAGGATGTGCCGATGACCCGCATCGTGACCGTCGACCTGAAGACCAAGGCGGTCAAGGAATTCGTACTCCCGCTGCAGGATCCGAAGAGCACCAAGGTCGCCGACTCCGAGATCACCGCGCTCAGCGCCACCACCTTCCTGGTCGACGAGCGCGACGGCAACCTGCCCCCGAAGGCCGATAAGAAGCTGTGGACCGTCGATATCTCCGGCGCGACCGATGTCGGCCCGGAGTCGAAGGTCGCGGGCGCGCACTACGATCCGGAACGCGGCGGGCTCCAGATCGCTGGCAAGCCGCTGGAGACGCTGGTCGGCACCGTCTCGACGAATGACGGCGTCGCGGCATTGCGGAAGGCGGGCATCACTCCCGTCGCCAAGACCGCGAACCTGGACTTCATCGGGCTGATCACCGGCCTGAACGCGGACGGCAAGTTCTACGGCCACGACAAGATCGAGGGCGTCGCCACCCTGGACGGCGGTAAGACCCTCTACATCGCCAACGACAGCGATTTCGGCCTCGCCGCCAGCAAGGGTGAGCAGCCGCCCTTCGGCCTGAAGCCCAAAACGCTGCCCAACGGTCTGCAGGACTCCGGCGAAATCCTCGAGATCGACACCACCAAACTGCCCGCGAAGGTCGACTCACACACCGTCCGGATCAAGGTCGGCTAACCGGGATCACCTTCGACCCATTCGCGGCCTTCCAGAATCACCGCCGCCGCCAACGTGATCAACCACAGCGACATCGATCCGACCTGGATCCGCTGGGCGATCCCGAGCGCGTAATTGCCGGTCAGGTTGTCGGCGACCAGCATCCAGATGGTCGCCGCCGACCCGATCACCAGCACCACCAGACCGACCTCGCGCAGGATCCGCCAGCGGTGATAGCGGAAGGCGGCCAGGCTGAAGGCGAAGGTCGCGATGGCGATCGCGGTAACCGCGATGGTGCTGGTCAGTGCGTGCGGCTGATGTAACTGCGGGAACAGTTCGCTGCCACCGCCGCCGCATTCGGCGTTGTTCTCCGGGGTGCAATCGCGCAGCGGCAGCAGTACGTCGCCGACGGTCGCGGCACCGAAGCAGAACAGTGCGACCCAGCCGATGGTGGTGAATCTGCGGCGCGGAAATAACAGCAGCCCGGCGATCGCCGCTGGCATCAGCAGCAGGCCGACGATCTTGTCGGCGGTGGCGAATACTTCGCGGTGCGGTTTGCCCTCGGCATCGAGTTCACTGAGGAACGAGTTCACCGGATCGACATCGATCTTCAGTACGAACTCGAGCAACCAGGAGGAATAGCAGAGTCCGGCGATCGCGATCGCCGCCGCGATCAGCCCGCAGGCCACCAGGACGTGTCGTTCGGCGATCCTCCGGCGATCAATCACTGGACCATTCTCCGCCTCCTCGCTGGTCCGGTGTTCAACAGTAGGTCAGTGTGTCCTAACCGACAGCTCTTTCGCACACCTCATTACCAACCCGGGCACAGCGTTCTGTCAGGTCCGTTCGTGATGCTGGACATACCTAAGGAGGTTCCCATGATCGGATTCGCGACGGCCATCGCCGGATTGATGGTGCTGGCGGTAATGGCGGTGTCGGGCTACCTGGCCGCGCACGCACCGCGCACGCTGGTGCGGGTACGGCAGCGCCGCTAGCGACTGCCTGCCGGTGTCAGTTGGCCCGCTCGGCCAGCGTGGCCTGGACCCGGTCCGCCGCCGCGGCCGCATCCTCGTGTTCCCATACCCGCACCACCTGCCACCCCGCCGCGGCCAGCGCCGCATCGGTGGCCCGGTCACGGGCGACATTGCCGCTCAACTTGTCCGCCCACCACTGCGAGTTGTGCTTCGGATCAGTCGCGTGCTGCGGACAGCGATGCCAGAAACACCCGTCGACATAGACCGCGACCCGCAGCCGGGGAAATACCAGATCCGCGCGCCGTCGCTGCCCGCGCAGCGGCGCGCGGTCGACGAAATAGCGCAAGCCGCGCCGGTGCAGTTCCCGGCGCAGCGCGAGTTCGGGGCCGGTTCCGGTGCGCCGCTGGCGGGCCAGCCGGGCACTCGTCGCGGCATCGGTCGGGGGCCGCCGATTCGTGCTCATGACCGTCCGAACCTCATGCCGCCCAGCCGCCCATTCGATCGAGATGACTCTCCACATCGGCCAGAAATCCGGGCGGGAACCGTAGGTTGCCCATTCCGGTGCGGCGCAGGAATCCGGCGGTCGCACGGGCGGAGAGCAGCCGCGCATCGGTAAGGAAGTGGTGCAGATCCTCATACGGCTCGTGCACCGGCCAGGTCGAGACCGGCACCCGGTAGGCCGCGCCCGCCCGGCCCCACGCGGCGACCGGCCACGGCCGCCCCGGCGGCAGCGGCTCATCGCCGGAAATCGGCTCGCCCGGTGCGGCCAGCCGGGCGCCGACCCAGGACGCCATCCGCACACTCACGGCATTGCCGATCAGCTTCCACCGGTGTCCGTGCCGGATGCCCGGCACCGAGGTCGCCGGTTCGGTCCAGTCGGCGGCGAAGCCCTGCAGCCGTTCACCGTCCACGATGCCCGGCGTGACGATCTCGCCCGAGGGCAGCCGAACCGCGGGCGGACTCGCGATGCCCAGCGCCGAACCGCCCTTGAGGGTCGGGATCGCGTTCACCGCCCAGCCGAGTCCGCGCACGCCCTCGGTCCAGTAGAAGCCGCACGGATCCTGTTCCGGGTCACCGAGATCGAGCGATCCGGCATCATCACCGAACAGCACCCGGCGCGGATCCTCGGTGCGCGAGGCCAGCATCAGCACCCGCTGGCGGCGCTGTGGCAGCCCGAAGGCCCGCGCGTCGACCACCCGGTATGCCCAGGTGTAGCCGAGTTCCTCCAGCGCGCCGGTGATATGCCGCATGGCCGCACCGCGGCCCAGCTGCAGCATGAACGGCACATTCTCGATCAGCAGCCAGCGCGGTCCGCGCTGTCGGCGCACCAGCCGGAACACCTCGTCCACGAGTCCGGAGCGTTTTCCGGTGATGCCGGCGGTGCGCCCGGCCTGGGAGAGGTCCTGACAGGGAAAACCGGCGGCGACCAGTTCGGTACCGGCGGGCAGGGCGCGCAGCCGAGTGATGTCGGCGTGCAAGGGAATTCCGGGAAAGCGTGCGGCGAGCACCGCCTGCGCACCGGGATCGATCTCGCAGAGCAGCTCGGTGTGCCAGCCATGGTTGCCGAGGCCGAGCTCCAGCCCGCCGATACCGGCGAACAGCCCGACCATCCGCCCGCCCGTCACAGTCTTCCCTTCTCACGGTTGCTCGCGGATCGCTCGGAACCACCAGCGCTGCGTCTCCGTTGAGCAGGTTACTCGAGCGGTCACGGCCACGACCTGGCGACAGCCACGGTAGTGTGTCGTGCACTCGGTCCGATCGGTTGCCCCGGTAGTGCTCACGGTCGAATCGCGTATGCACGGCCGTTCGACGGCAGCAGGCATCCTTCGAGCTTCCGCTTCTGCTGACCCTTCCGGCGCTCCAGCGTCGACGCGCAGTTCCCGGTTTATCCCAAAGTGTTACGCCAGGAAAGTGAGCGAAATGCAGATTCCGTCTACCAGGAACGGGAACTATCCCGACGTAGTCGTGACCAGTCTGGCGGCGACCACCTCGATAGCTGGTGATGTCGACTCCACCTGGAAGGGGTTGCTCAATGGCGAGAGCGGCATCGATGTCCTGGAGGACAGCTTCATCGAGCAGTTCGAACTACCGGTGCGCATCGGCGGACATCTGAAGGTCGAACCGTCGCAGAACCTCACCCGGCAGGAGGCACAGAACCTGTCGTATGTGGAACAGATGGCCCTGACGCTGGCGCGTGAGGTCTGGCGCAATGCGGGCAGTCCCGAGGTGGACAGGAACCGGCTCGGTGTCGCCATCGGCACGGGACTCGGTGGGGGCGAATACATCACCGACGCGCGAGACCGGCTGCGCAACGGCGGCTACCGCAAGGTGCCGCCGCTGACGGTGCAGCGCATCATGCCCAACGGTTCGGCCGCCTGTGTCGGCATGGAACTCGGCGCACGCGCGGGCGCGGTCACCCCGGTCTCGGCCTGCTCGTCGGGTTCGGAGGCAATCGCCAATGCCTGGCAGATGATCGTCATGGGCGATGCCGACATGGTGGTCGCCGGTGGTGTCGAGGGCTCCATTCAGGCGGTGCCGATCGCGGCGTTCACCATGATGCGCGCGATGAGCACCCGCAATGAGGACCCGAGGGCCGCCTCGCGACCGTTCGACAAGGACCGCGATGGATTCGTCTTCGGCGAGGCGGGCGCGATGATGGTCATCGAGACCGAAGAGCACGCCAAGGCGCGCGGCGCGACCATTCACGCACGCTTGATGGGCGCCGGAATCACTTCTGACGCTTTCCATCTGGTCGCACCGGATATCGATGGCAAGGGTGCCGCGCGGGCGATGACCAGGGCCATGCAGAAGGCCGGAATCTCCAAGCGCGATGTCACCCATGTCAACGCGCACGCGACCGCCACTCCGATCGGCGATACCGCCGAGGCGCAGGCCATCAATGCCGCCGTCGGCGACCACGCGTCGGTTTACGCGCCCAAATCCGCGCTCGGCCATTCGATCGGCGCGGTCGGGGCGCTCGAATCGGTGCTCACCGTGCTCACCGTGCGCGATGGCATCGTGCCGCCGACGCTGAATCTGGACAACCAGGATCCGGAGATCTATCTCGACGTGGTCAAGGGGCGGGCCCGACCCGGCCGGATCGATTACGCCGTCAACAACTCGTTCGGTTTCGGCGGGCACAACGTGGCGATCGCCTTCGGACGGTACTGAGCACCGTCGGTCGGCGCACCTGCTAGCCTTCCCGACGCTTCGTTATCGACCTGTGTTCGGTGTAACCGCATGGCCCGAGTGCCTGCGTTGGCAAAAGGATAAGGCGATGATCGACGAAACCTTCGACGACTATTTGGACGATCAGGGCAATATCAAGATTCGTGGCGATAAGACCCTGATCGACTTCGTCGACAAGCACAGCGCGGAGAACGGCGATGATCTCGCCTACCGCTATATCGACTACTCGCGGGAACGCGATGGCGAGTACGTCGATCTCACCTGGCACGAATTCGGCATTCGGCTGCGTGCCGTCGCGGCCCGGCTGCAGCAGGTGACCCAGCCGGGCGACCGGGTGGCCATCCTCGCCCCGCAGGGGCTGGACTATGTCGTCTCGATATTCGCGGCGGTCTACGCGGGCAATATCGCGGTCCCGCTGTTCGATCCGGAGGAGCAGGGCCATACCGATCGACTGCGCGCGGTGCTCGGTGACTGCACGCCAGCGGCCATTCTCACCGTCGGCTCGGCCGCGGCGGGCGTGCGGAACTTCTTCCGGCATCTCCCGGCGGCACAGCGGCCGCGCATTATCGCCGTCGACGCCATTCCGGACAGTGTCGGATCGAGCTGGATGCGGCCGGAGATCAATATCGATAGTGTCGCCTACCTGCAGTACACCTCGGGGTCCACGCGGACACCGGCCGGTGTCGAGATCACCCACCGCGCGGTCGGCACCAATCTCTTGCAAATGATCGATGCTATTGGTGTAGAAGAGAATTCACGTGGTGTCACCTGGCTGCCGCTATTTCACGATATGGGTCTGCTATCGGTGATCCTGCCGACAATCGGCGGTGGATTCATCACCATCATGTCGCCGAGTGCGTTCGTGCGGCGACCCTATCGCTGGATCAAGGAATTGGCCGCCGCCTCCGATGGCGCCGGAACCTTCGCCGCCGCACCGAATTTCGCGTATGAGCATGCCGCGGCCCGCGGTAAGCCGAAAGCCGATGAGGAACTTGATCTTTCGAATGTGATCGGATTGATCAACGGCAGTGAGCCGGTGTCGGTGTCGTCGATGCAGAAGTTCAATGCGGCGTTCGCGCCCTACGGTCTGCCCGCGACCGCGATCAAGCCCTGCTACGGCATGGCCGAGGCGACGTTGTTCGTCTCGGCGACCAAGGCCGAGGACGAGGCCAAGGTCGTCTACGTCGATCGCAATGAGCTCAATGCGGGCCGCATGGTCGAAGTGCCAAGGGGCACCGAGAATTCGATCGCGCAGGTGTCGTGCGGCTTTGTCGCACTATCGCAGTGGGCGGTGATCGTCGATCCGGAGACCGGTATCGAGCGCGAAAACGGCGAGGTCGGCGAGATCTGGCTGCACGGCGACAATATGGGCATCGGGTATTGGGGTCGGCCGCAGGAGACCGCGGCGACCTTCCAGAACACCCTGACGCGCCGACTGCCGGAGGACAGTCACGCGCAGGGCACCGATCCGGATGCCCAGTGGATGCGCACCGGCGATTTCGGCGTCTATCTCGACGGCGAGCTGTACATCACCGGTCGGGTGAAGGATCTGGTGATCGTCGACGGGCGCAACCACTATCCGCAGGATCTGGAGTTCTCGGCCCAGGAAGCCAGCACCGCGCTGCGGCCCGGATTCGTCGCGGCGTTCTCGGTGCCCGCGAATCAGTTGCCCGCGTTGGTCTTCGAACAGGGCAGTCGTTCGGGGCTCACCTTCGACGCCGATAACACCTCGGAGCAACTGGTCATCGTGGCCGAGCGTGGCACCGGTGCGGCGAAACTGGATCCGGAGCCGATCGTGGATATTGTGCGCGCGGCCATCGCGCGGCGCCACGGCGTGACCGTGCGCGATATCCTGCTGGTCCCGGCCGGTTCGATCCCGCGCACCTCCAGCGGCAAGATCGCCCGACGGGCCTGCCGCGCCGCATATTTGGCGGGCACGCTGCGCGGGGGCTATCAGCAGCGGGACTTTCCGGATGCGCCGACGGAGCAGGAGCACACGAGCATCCGGGTTCGGTGACTGCGGTCCGTACCATCGAAGTAGCGCATATCGGCGCCCGGAATCCGGGCGCCGATGCCGTCTGCGGGTGGTGCTGATCGGGGGTTGCCGGAGGGGCTTGACCTCGAGGTCACTCGAGGTTGTTGGCTATGGGCGTGGCGGAAAATCGGTTGGCCGATCTCGGGACCGATGCCACCCTGAAATGTCGGACCCCAGTGCGAACATCACCGGGAGATCCGTTCGCGACACCAGCCAAACCACGGGACCACGAGGGGGAGCTTTGTCCGTCACGCTCGATACGCGGTCGGCCGATACGGAGGTCGACAGACCCGAGCGACCTGCCGCCGCGGCGTCGGGCCGCCTGCATTCGCTGCGCCGGTTCCTGCCGTATCTGCGGCCGCATCGGGCTGCACTGCTCGGCGCGACCGGGCTCGCGGCGGTCGCCGCCTTGACCGCGATCATGATCCCGCTGGTCATCGCGCGGATCATCGACGGTCCGATTCAGCGGCGCGATTTCGCGGGTGTCGTGCTGCCGGTGCTGGGCGTGTTGCTGCTCGGTCTGATCGAGGCGTTCGGGGTGTGGGGCCGCCGGTGGCTCATCGCGAAACCGGCGGCCCAGTTCGAGATCGCCATGCGCGCCAAGATCTTCCGCAAGCTGCAGACCTTGTCGATCGGCCGCCACGATGCCTGGGAGTCCGGGCAGCTGCTGTCGCGCGCGATCGACGATATGAGCACCATGAAGCGGTTCGTGGCGTTCGCGGGGCCGTTCCTGATCATCCACTGCATTGTGATCCCGGTCGGTCTGCTCATGCTGTTCGCGCTGAGCTGGCAGGTCGGGCTGATGTTCGCGATCGTCGCGCTGCCGCTGACCTATGTCTGCCTGCGGTTCGAGCGCCGCTACGCGGTCGCCTCGCGGCGTTCCCAGGATCAGTCCGGCGATCTGGCCACCACCGCCGAGGAGTCGGCGCAGGGCATCCGGGTGCTCAAGGCATTCGGTCGCGGTGGGTTCTTCGGTGGGCGGTTCACCACTCAGTCACGTGCGCTGCAACAGACCGAACTGTTCAAGGTGCGGCTGGACGCCACGCTGTGGTCGGCAATGGTGAGCCTGCCGCAGTTGGCCATCGCCTTCGCGCTCGGCTACGGCGGATACGCCGTCGCGCACCACACCATGACACTGGGCACCCTGGTCGCTGGCATCACCCTGGCGACCTTCCTGCAGTGGCCGATCATCTGGACCGGTTTCCTGCTCGCCGAATGGAACGACGCGCGCACCGCGGCCGACCGCTTCTGGGAGATCATCGACACCCCGGTCGATATCACCGATCCCGCGGATCCGGTCGTGCTGCCCGAGCGAATTCTCGGCGAATTGGCCCTGCACGGTGTGCGTTTCGCCTTTCCCGAAGCAAAAGGTGAAGTACTGCACGATATTTCGCTGAAGGTGCGGCCCGGTGAGACGGTGGCACTGGTCGGTGCGACCGGTAGCGGAAAGACGGCGCTGCTCAATCTGATTCCGCGGCTCTACGATGTGACCGGCGGCGCCATCACCATCGACGGCATCGATATCGCCTCGATGCGGGTCGCCGATCTGCGCTCGCTGGTCTCGGTGGCATTCGAGGAGCCGGTGCTCTTCTCGGCGAGTGTGCGGGAAAACGTCGCGCTCGGCGATCCGGAGGCCGGTGATGACGATGTGTGGCGCGCGCTCGATGTCGCCCAGGCCACCGACTTCGTGCAGGACCTGCCGTGGGGCTTGGATACCAGGATCGGCGAGCAGGGGCTGAGTCTGTCCGGAGGGCAGCGCCAGCGGCTGGCACTGGCCCGCGCGGTGCTCGCGCGCGCGGGCACGGGCGAGCGGACTCGGATCATGGTGCTCGACGACCCGCTCTCCGCACTCGATGTGGAGACCGAGGAGCGCGTGCAGGAACGGTTGCGCACGGTGCTGGCCGGTGCCACCACGCTGCTCGTGGCGCACCGGCCCTCGACCGCGGCACTCGCCGACCGGGTGGCACTGCTCGCCGACGGCCGGATCATCGCCGAGGGCGCCCACGATCAACTGCTGAAGACCAGCAGTCGCTATCGCGAGCTGATGGGAGGTGAATCATGACCACAACCGAAACCGCTGTCCCTGCCGACGATTCGGCCCAGCGCGACGAGATCGCCGACTGGCGCGGCATCGCCAATGAGGACAAAGAGGTGACCGAGACCGGAAATCTGGTGCTGGCCGGTCGATCCCGGCGGCTACTGCTGAGCCTGGTCCGGCCGTATCGCAAGCTCGCGATCCTGGCCATGGTGCTGATCGTGCTCGATAACGCCGCGATGGTCTCGGCGCCGCTGTTCGTCGCGCACGGGCTCGACACCGGCATCGCCAAGGGGGCCGAGGGGAACTGGGTGCCGCTGGCGCTCACCGTGGCCGGTTATCTGGGTGCGATCGGGCTCGGCGTATGCACCACCTTCGTGTTCCTGCGGATCTCCGGAAAGCTCAGCCAGAGCGTGCTTTTCGATCTGCGGGTCCGGCTGTTCGCGCATATGCAGCGGCTCAGCGTCGCCTTCCACGAGCAGTACACCTCCGGCAAGGTCGTGGCCCGGCTGACCGGCGATATCGAGACGCTGCAGCAGCTGCTGGAAAGTGCGCTGAATCAGGCACTGAGCGCCATCCTTTCAGTGCTGACCATCGCGGTCCTGCTGATCTACCTCGATCAGACGCTCGCCGCCATCGTGCTGCTCGGATTCGTGCCATTGGTGCTGGTCACCCGCTGGGCCCAGCGCAGGCAGCGGGCCGGATACCGGCGCACCCGCGGCGCCATCGCGAAGGTGGTCGTGCAGTTCGTCGAGTCGATGGGCGGCATGCGCGCGGTGCAGACCTTCCGGCGCGAGGCCCGCAATGAATCGGTGCTGGCCGCCGAGGATGCCGAATACTTCCAGGCGACCACCGCCGCCATGCGCGGTATGGGCGACTACGCCGGACTCACCCGCCTGCTCGGCAATCTGACCAGGGTGATCGTCATCGTGGTCGGCGCCTGGCTGGTGATCGAGGGCAACCTCGCCGTCGGCGTCCTCGCCGCATACCTGCTGTACCTCAACGATTTCTACGGCCCCCTCGACGAACTGGCCCAGGTCTTCAACGCCTACCAATCCGCGGCCGCCGCCCTGGAAAAGATCTCCGGCGTGCTGGAGGAGGAACCCTCGGTCGAGGAACCGGCCAACCCGGTCGCCCTGACCAAGGCAACCGGCGCCGTGCGCATGGACCACGTGTGGTTCGGCTACGGATCACCGGCCAGTGGTGAGGAGACGCCATCGGATTCCGCTGCCGTGCTCGAACTGTCGGATGCTGCCGCGGGCACCGTCGCGGAAGCCGTGTCCGAGAAGTCTGGAGCGGTGCTGCCCAGCGTGGCTGTTACGAGCGCTGTGTCGACGAGCGCCGGTGCCGTGGAGCCGAGGGTGGCTGAGGCGATTCCGAGTGGAGGAGGTCCGGCCGATCTCGAGCTGCCGGATTCGGCTGGACCCGTGGTTGTGGGAGCGGTTTCGGAGGGCCATCGTTCGGTGCAGGCGAGTGCGACCGGGCCGATACCGGGTGACGCGGCGGTGGCGGAGCCTGAACTCGTTGTGCCACAAGCCGAGCAGCGCGGTCGGGCGCGTCCGGTGTTGCCGGAGTTCTCGCTGGACATCCCGGCCGGGCAGGTGATCGCGCTGGTCGGTGCGACCGGTGCGGGCAAGTCCACGCTGGCCAAGTTGCTGACGCGGTTCTATGACCCCTCCGGTGGCACGGTGAGTTTGGATGGCATCGACCTGCGGCAGCTGTCCGATGTGGATCTGCGGCGCAATGTCGTGATGGTTACCCAGGAGTCGTATTTGTTCTCTGGGTCGGTGGCCGACAATATCCGGCTCGGGCGGCCGGAGGCCAGCGATGCGGAGGTGTTCACCGCGGCGCGCGCGGTCGGTCTGTACGACTTCGTGACCGCATTGCCGGAGGGTTTCGACACCGACGTGCGCAAGCGCGGCGGGCGCTTGTCGGCGGGCCAGCGTCAGCTGGTGGCGTTCGCCAGGGTATTCCTCGCCGATCCCGCGGTGATCGTGCTGGACGAGGCGACCTCGAGCCTGGACATTCCGAGCGAGCGGCTGATTCAGCGGGCACTGGAAACGGTGCTGCGCGATCGCACCGCCGTGATCATCGCGCACCGGCTGTCCACGGTCGCGATCGCCGACCGGGTCCTGGTGCTCGAGTCCGGCCGGATCGTCGAGGACGGCACACCGAGCGAGCTCATCGCGGGCACCGGCCGGTTCGCCAGCCTGCACGCCGCGTGGCGCGAGTCGCTGGTGTAATGCCGGTGCATGGTCCGCGTCGCTTACGGTAGATACGTGACGAACCCAGCCCTCGGCTCCGACAGCCAACCTGCGGCATCCCGGTGGCCGGCGATCCTCACCTGGCGCGCGCACAACGGGTCGCGGATGGAGTCCGTCCGCGTGACCCTCAATGGCAACCGCATCCGCGCCGCCGGTCGCATGATCGGCGGTGCGTGCGCGGAACACCCCGCGTTCAGCGCCTCATATGACCTGGTCACCGATGAGAACGGCGTCACAAAGCGGCTATCCCTGCGCAGCACCACCGCCGCCGGGGAACGTCAGGCCTCCATCGCCAGGGACGAGGAGAACTACTGGCTCGTCGACGCGGGCGGCGGCCATGTCCGCTCCACCTTCGCGGGCGCCCTCGATGTCGACGTCGTACTCAGCCCGTTTTTCAACACCCTCCCCATCCGCCGCTTCGGCCTGCAGAACGCCGTCGACGACATCCAGGTCCCGGTCGTCTACGTCCGCCTCCCCGACCTCCTTGTCCAGGAGGCCAGCCTCACCTACAGCAGCGGCGTCACCGGCATCAGCGTCCTGTCCCCGGTCTCCAGCGCCACCGTCACTGTCGACGCCGACGGCTTCCTCCTCGACTACCCCGGCCTCGCCGAACGCATCTGACCACCCGGATCAGTCCAGCTCGGTGATCACCCCACCGCGCTGGCCTGCGTCGCGCAAGGCTTCGAGCCAGTTGTGGTCGCCGGGATGGATATCGGTGATTGCCCAGCGCTGCGTGGTTTCGTAGCGTTCGCGGGCGTCGTGCCCGGCTTCGACGAGGTCGACGAGGGTGCCTTCCGCGCGCAGGCTGTCGCGGGCCGCGCTCAGTACGGTCAGCGATTCCTCTAGCACGTCCAGCAGGGCTGCGGCATTGGGCTCGCAGATGGCGCGGACGAGGTCGGGGGCGGTGGCGGCGACGCGGGTGCCGTCGCGGAACGAACCAGCGGCGAGTCCGAGCGCCAGGTCACCGCCCGCCGCACCGGATACGGCCAGCGCCTCCGCGAGCACATGCGGCAGATGGGAGATCCGGGCCACCGCGCGGTCGTGCTCGTCCGCGACCACCGGGGTGACCACCGCACCACAGGCCAGCGCCAGCCGCACCACTCGTCGCCACGGCTCGGGGTGGGTGCCCGCATCCACCCCGACGGCCCACACCGCATCCTGGAACAGGCCGGAATGGGTAGCCGCCCAACCGGATTCGGAGGTACCGGCCATCGGATGCCCGCCGACGTAGCGGGCCGCGAGCCCGTGCCGGTGCACCGCCGCGGCCACCGGCGCCTTGACGCTCACCACATCGGTGAGCGGACAGTGCGGCGCGAAGCTCGCCACCTCGGCGAGGATGTGATCCACCGCGGGCATCGGCACCGCGACGACGATCAGCGCATCGGTATCGGCGGCCCGGGTCAGCACCCCGAGCAGATCACCCGTGACGTCGAAGCCGTCGGCGCGTGCGGCCTGCGCACCCCCCTCTGACCTGTTGTAACCCCAGGCGTCGTAGCCCGCGCCGACGGCCGCGCGCAGCAGCGAGCCGCCGATCAAGCCCGTCCCGAGGACACACACCGGTGCTTTCTGGTCAGGAGTCATCGGAACAGATTCGCATACGACTTCAACATTTCGGCTCGAGCCGACTACCGTTGCGGCCATGGCAGCACAGCGCTCGGGCACGAACAAGGCTGCGTCGGATGATTTCGACGACGTGGAGGGGTTCGCAGTGGCGGTTGTCCGCGAAGAAGGACAGTGGCGGTGTAGTCCGTTGAGTCAGGCCGCACTCACCGATTTGGCCGCGGCGGAAACAGAACTCAAGGCATTGCGTAGTTCCGGTGCGGTGTTCGGATTGCTCGATGTCGACGATGAGTTCTTCATCGTGCTCCGGCCCGCGCCGAGCGGCACCCGGATGCTGGTCTCGGATGCGACGGCCGCGATCGACTACGACATCGCCGCCGACGTGCTCGAGGCCCTCAATGTCGAAATACCCGATATCGACCCCGACGAACTCGACGATATCGAGCCGTGGGAGGAGGGCGATCTCGGCGTGCTCGCCGATCTCGGCCTGCCCGAACCGGTGCTCAGCGTGATCCTCGCCGAAACCGACCTGTATCCGGATGAGCAGCTCGGCATGATCGCCCAGCGGCTCGGCTTCGCCAATGAACTCTCGGCGGTGCTGGACAAGCTGCCCCGCTGACGTGGGTCTGCTCGCCGACGGACTTTCCGACACCGATATGGTCCGCGCCGCGATCGCCGCAGCGGCCGATGCGGGCGCTCGCGATGTGCCCGTCGGTGCCGTCGTCTTCGATGCCAACGGACGTGAACTCGCCCGCGCGGCCAATGCCAGGGAGGCTCTGGGCGATCCGACCGCCCACGCGGAGATCCTCGCCCTGCGCCGGGCCGCCGCGGTCGTCGGCGATGGCTGGCGCCTGGAGAACACGACGCTCGCGGTGACCCTGGAGCCGTGCACCATGTGCGCCGGTGCCTTGGTGCTCGCCCGCGTCGGCCGCCTGGTCTTCGGCGCCTGGGAACCGAAAACCGGTGCCGTCGGCTCGCTCTGGGACGTGGTCCGTGACCGCCGTCTCAATCACCGCCCAGAAGTGCGCGGCGGTGTTCTGGAAGCCGAATGCGTCGCGCTGCTGGACGAATTCTTCCGAGCCCAACGCTGAGGCGCGCGCCACCCCCACAGCCTGCCGAGCACCCCCTCCGGCCGCCCCTACAGCCGATTTAGCGATCCGCCCCCCGTCCGGTATGGTTGTCGGCGGTGGCGTGTCCGAGCGGCCTAAGGAGCACGCCTCGAAAGCGTGTGAGGGGTAACCCCCCTCCGAGGGTTCAAATCCCTCCGCCACCGCCAAAGGCTCTGACTTGGTAAGCCAAGTCAGAGCCTTTTTTCGTCGGGGCGGCGTATGTGATCGTGAGGACGTCCGCGATGTTGAGCTGATTCACTCGAGTTTGTCCAACAGATCGCGATGCTGGCTGATCGCAAAGGCGGTCTCGGTCCGCATCACGTCGCGCTGCTGCCAGCGCGCCACGTACTCGGCGATTGCGTCGTTGATGATGGTGTCCATGTTTAGACCCTCGCGTTCAGCCAGGGCGCGAACGTTCGCTTCGTTCTCGTCGGTCAGTCGAAGGTGCACAGCCATTGCGTGAAGGTACCGTCGCGGCACCACTCGGCGAGCGGGGATTCAACACAGCGATTCGGGGATTCGCCTGTGGCGACTGCTGAATCCGCCATGTGGCACAAACGAATCCGGAATGTGGGAGTTCCTGGGTAAGTGGGCCGTTCGCGGGTATACGGCGATTAAGCGAGCGCGGCGAGGTCGCGGTGCGACGATGGCGTCGCGGGACGAGCCGCGCGGGATTGATGCGTGAGAGTCACATGAGAGAGCCTTATTTCCGATTCGGCAGTCTGCTGGTCCTGATCTGGCTGGTGATCGGCGTGGTCGCCGCGGGCCAGCGGCACTATTTCGACAGCGGTCCGATCAATTGCGCTGGCTTCGGCACCATCGCGGTGACGACCCTGGCCGGTCCGCTCAACTATATGGGGGTGAATCCGAAGATCGCGGATTGCAATGTGCCGCAACCCAGTCCGTAGCGGCCACGGCTGAGCGCCGAGGATCTGGCCGTCCCCGCGCGCTCAGGGCGTGCTCTGCCGGGCGGCGACATGCCGTGCGGTAGGGCGCGCCCGTGCGTGCGCCCGGTATGTACCGAATGCCCGAGTGCGGGCCGGGTGCGATGCGATAATTCGCCGCATCACCAACCGCGCGAGCACCATCCGCGGGAGAACATATGAGCGAGCCCTCGATGAAACTTGGCACCGTGCTGATCGTGATCTGGTTGGTCATCGGCGTTGTCGCCGCCGGACAGCGTAACTATTTCGACAGTGGTCCGATCAATTGCGCCGGATTCGGCACGATCGCACTCACTGTCCTCGCCGGTCCGCTCAACTATATGGGCGTGAATCCGAAAATCGCCGATTGCAACGTGCCGCAGCCCAGTCCATAACCCCCTAGCCAAGCCCAGAGCATCAGGCTAGAGTTAACGCTCCGCATCCGGGTACTCCGCCGCTACGCGAGTGCGAAAGGAAGCGATTACGATGCGCGAGCGTGTAACCCGACGCCGGCGTGCGCACTCCGCCGGTACCCGATTCATTGGACTGCTGCTCATGTCCTGGCTGGCCATAGGCATGTTTGCTGCCGGACAGCGTCTTAAATTCGACAATCCCCCGATCGACTGCGCTGGCTTCGGCACCATCGCGGTGACGGCGCTTGCCGGTCCACTGAACTATATGGGAGTTAACCCGAAGATAACTGCGTGTAGTCTGCCCCAGCCGAGCCAGTGATGAAATAGATACGCCCCCAACGGAATTCCGGCCCGATCTCGAATTTCGCTGGCGGCGTGGTGAATTCGAAGCTCAGCCGCCGCGCACCGGCTGCCGCACCGTACCGGTTCCCGGCTGTCCGCGCAGTTCGTGCAACTTCGCCCGTTCCACATCGATATCGAGCAGGATCTTGTCCAGCCCGACGGCCGGGCAAGCCGAGATTCAGCCCCGCCGCGAGCAGGCCGAGCGCACCCACCCACAAGATCAAGACGGGGGTCCCGAAACGTATTCGGCCCCGCACCCGAATCCGGGTGCGGGGCCGAACCGTGGGCTCCGTACAGCGAGCCACAGGCTCCGATCAGCTGACGCCGACCGGCACCTTTGCCGTCTCCGCGGACCGCTGCTGCAGCTCACGCAGCTTCGCGCCCTCGACGTCGATATCCGGCAGGATCCGGTCCAGCCACTTCGGAATCCACCAGGACCACTTGCCCATCAGCACGAGCAGCGACGGGATCACGACCATCCGGACGATGAACGCGTCGATCAGCACGCCCGCCGCCAGCGCGAAGCCGAACGACTTCGCGGTGACATCGGTTTCCAGCAGGAAGGAGCCGAACACCGAGATCATGATTACCGCGGCCGAGGTGACGACCCGGGCACCGTGGTGGTAACCGGCGACCATCGCGTCCTTCGGCGACTTGCCGTTGACGAACTCCTCGCGCATCCGGGTCACCAGGAACACCTGGTAGTCCATGGCCAGGCCGAACACCAGACCGATCAGCATGATCGGCAGGAAGCTGACCAGCGGATGCGGATCCTCGATCAGCCCGAGCTTGCCCTGCTGGAAGATCAGCACCGTGGCGCCGAAGGTCGCCCCCATGGACAGCAGGAAGCCGAGCGCGGCGGTGAGCGGCACCAGAATCGAGCGGAACACCAGGATCAGCAACAGGAATGCGGCACCGGCCACGATCGCCAGATACGGCACGATCTTGCTGAGCAGCACGTGGTCGACATCGGCGAAGATCGCCGTGGTGCCGGTGATGCCGTACTCGATGCCGTATTCGGTCTGCATCTGCGCTTCGGCGTCGCGCGCGTCGCTGACCAGATCCTTGGTGGCCTGGTTGTTCGGACCCGACTTCGGCACACCGTCGAGCAGCGCACCCGCCTTGTCCTCACCGCTCCACTTGGGCTCGGTCACGTAATCCATGCCCGAGTAGGACGCGAGCTTGGACCGCAGCGCGTTCACCGCGGCCTCACGGCGTTCGGCGGGCACCTTGGTGAGGTCGACCGCGACGTTCAGCACGCCATTGCTGCCCTCGCCGAAGCCCTCGGTGCGCAGCTCGTAGGCCTTGCGGATGGTGGAGGTCTTGGGCTGGCTGTCGTCACCGGGCAGGCCGAGGTTCAGACCGGCGGCCGGTGCGGCGAGCAGGCCGAGGACGACCACGCTGAGCAGCAGGGTCACCGCGGGTGCCCGGCCGATCAGACGGCCGAACCGCATGCCATTGGTGACCGAGTGATCGTCCTCGGGATCGTGCTGGGCGACGATCGGCAGCTTCGGCTTGAACAGGAACCGGCCGAACGCGCCGAGCAGCGCAGGCATCAGGGTGATGGCGGTGAGCACCGCGAATGCGGCGGCGATCGCGCCACCCAGGCCCATGAACGTCATGAACTGCACGCCGACGATGCTGAGGCCGCCGAGCGCGATGATGACGGTGAGACCGGCGAACACCACCGCGGAGCCCGCGGTGCCGAGCGCGGTGCCGGCCGCCTCTTCCGCCGAATCCTGCACTGCCAGTTCATGTTTGTAGCGCGACACGATGAACAGCGCGTAGTCGATCGACAGGGCGATGCCGATCATGGACGCGAGGAAGGTCGTGAAGCTGGGCACCTCGATGATCGAGGTACCGAGGAAGATCAGCGAGGTGGCCGCGCCGAGGCCGATGATCGCGGTGATGATCGGCACGAAGGCGGCCACGATGGCACCGAACGCGATGATCATGACGATCAGCGCGATACCCATGCCGATCTGCTCGGACTTACCGCTGGGCCCCTCGTTCTTCTGCGCGATCGAGCCGCTCATCTCCACCTGCAGCCCGGCATTGCGGGCGTCGCTGGCGACGTTGTAGGCCGCTTCGCGCTGCGCGTCGGTGACGTCGGTGAACTTCTTGATGGTGAACGGGACGCTGAAGAAGGCGACCGAATCCGGATCGGTCTTGCTCAGCACGTTCAGCGGTGCGCCACTGCACTTGGACGGGTCCGGATCGGCGATGCAACCCGACTTCTCCGCGGCCTCAATGGGATTCATCACCGGCTTGCTGTGGTCGACGATGTCGAGCGTGCCGAGTTTGGCGATGAACGCCTCCAGCGACGCACGGTTCGCCGGATCGGTCAGCTTCTGCCCCTCGGGCGCGGCAATGACATAGGTGCCGGTGACGGCATCGAATTTGAAGGCGTCGGAGGCGCCGGGAAAGTGCTTGTCGAGAATGTCGTTGGCGCGCGCGGATGGCAGCTCCGGCATGCTGAAGTCGTTGGTCATCGGCTCCTTCAGCTGCGCGCCGAGGCCGCCGAGCAGTAGGAAGAGGACAAGCCAGACCGGAAGCACTATCCATTTTCTTCGGAAAGCGAACTTTCCCCATCTATACAGATAAACGGACACGAGAGGTTCTCCTAGCGATGCCTGAGTACGTGCTGGTTCGCGGCGCGTAGACAGCACACGCGGGGTTGCCCTGCTGTACCCCGCCTCCAATTGACGCTTTCTGCCTACCGTGCGGTAGGTAGACTACCTAGGAGCTAAGCGGAGGTACAACCTCAATTCTGATGGCAACGTTAGCTCAGCGCAGAAGTGATGAGAGGATCATCCCATGACCGTTCGTGACGCGGGCGACACTGTTATCGCAGGTGGCGGCACTAAATTGGCAATTCGTGACGCCGCAGTGAAGCTCTTCGGCGCCAAGGGATTCGAGCAGACGAGCCTGCGCGAGGTCGCGGATGCGGTAGGAATCACAAAGGCTTCGCTCTACTATCACTACGCCTCGAAGCTCGATCTACTACTGGCGATCGTAGATCCGATCATCGATCACCTGCGCGCGGTGACCGAGGATATCGATGCGGTCCCACACGACGCCGAAGGGGTGCGGGCCGTCCTGCGCGCCTATTTGCGCGGCATGATTCGCCATCGCGATGCCGGTGCCCTGTGCGTCCGCGATACCGTCGCGATCCTCAATGTGATGGCCGACCGCTACCCGGATCTCATGAATTCCAGTCGGGTACTGCGCGAATGGCTGGCCGGACCCGATGCCGACGATGTGGCCAAGCTGCGCGCTAGTGCGGCGATGGAGGTGCTCGGCGTCGCGCTGCTGTCCACCGAACTCGTGCCGGGCGTCGCGGATTCGGTGGTGGAGCGCACGCTGCTGGACGCGGCCACCTGTGTGCTGACCGGCTGTCACACCGCGTAAGTTCGTTTGGACACCTAGTAGGCCAGGGAGTAGCCGCAGTGCACATCACCGCGAAGGTCGATTACGCGGTGCGGACCTTGTTGGAAATCGCCCGCGCACCGAAGACCGACGATGCCGTGGTCGGCGCGACCGCGGTGCAGGTCGCGCCGGTGGTGAAGGCCGAGGCGATTTCGACCGCGCAGCACATCCCGCCCAAAGTGCTCGAGACCGTACTCGCCGAATTGCGCCGAGCCGATCTGGTGACCAGTAGGCGCGGCCCGGACGGCGGCTATTGGCTGGCCCGCCCGGCCGGCCAGATCTCCATCGCCGATGTGATCCGCGCGATCGAGGGTCCGCTGGCCTCGGTGCGCGGTGAGCGTCCGGAGGATGTGCGCTATCCGGGAGCGGCCGAGCCATTGCAGCGGGTGTGGATCGCGCTGCGGGTGAATATTCGCGCGGTACTGGAGGACGTTTCCATCGACGACATCGCGCGCAATCGGCTCCCCGGATTCATCGAAGCGCTGACCGAGGATCCCGGTGCCTGGGCGCGGCGGTAATTCGAATCGGGTCACGCGGGCCGAAAGGTGCGCGAGCCGTTGCGGTTTCCTGCCGCAGCCAAGGGGCCGCAATCCATGGCATCGGTGCTGGTCGGGAAACCCCGCGACGGATATCTCGGTTTCCCGGTAGCCTCCTGTTCATCATGCTGATCAGACTGCTTCGCACCTATCTGGCCCCCTACCGGGCCCAATTGGCGGGGGTCGTCGGCCTACAACTGATCGCCGGCATCGCGATGCTGTACCTGCCGACCTTGAACGCCCACCTGATCGATAATGGCGTCACCAAGGGCGATATCGGCTACATCTGGAGCACCGGACTGCGGATGCTCGCGGTCACCGGCGTGCAGATCATCGCATCCGCCTGCTCGGTCTACCTCGGTGCGCAGGCCGCAATGGGCGCGGGCCGGGATCTGCGCGGGGCGGTACTGCACCGGGTCGGCACCTTTTCCGCGCGCGAGGTCGGCATGTTCGGCGCGCCATCGCTTATCACCCGCAATACCAACGATATTCAGCAGGTTCAGCTGCTCATCGTGATGTCGGCGACCATCCTGGTGGCGGCGCCGATCATGTGTGTCGGCGGCATCTTCATGGCGGTGCGCGAGAACTTCGGGCTGTCCTGGCTGCTGTTGATCGCGGTGCCCGCATTGGCCATCTCGATGGGTGCCATCGTGGCCAAGATGGTGCCCGGCTTCCGCGATATGCAGTACCGGATCGATGGGGTCAATCGCGTACTGCGCGAACAGATCACCGGTATCCGGGTGGTGCGCGCATTCGTGCGCGAGCGCCAGGAGAGCTGGCGCTTCGGACTGGCCAACTCCGAACTCACCGATGCCGCACTGCGGGTCGGCCGGTTGATGGCGCTGATGTTCCCGCTGGTCATGCTGATCAGCAATGTCACCGCCGTCGCGGTGACCTGGTTCGGCGGGCATTTGATCAACGACGGCCAGATGCAGATCGGCTTGCTCAGCGCGATGCTGTTCTACATCATGCAGATCCTGATGGCCGTCATGATGGCCTCGTTCCTGGCCATGATTGCACCGCGCGCGGCCGTCTCGGCCGACCGGATCGGCGAGGTGCTCGACACCGAGACATCGGTGCTGCCGCCGCGGCTGCCGCAGCCGTTCAAGGGCGATGCGGCCCTGGTCGATCTGCAATTCGCCGAATTCACCTTCCCCGGTGCGGAAAAACCGGTGCTCTCCGCCATCCGGTTCCAGGTCGAGCCGGGCACGACCACCGCCATTGTCGGCTCCACCGGCGCGGGCAAGACGACGCTGCTCAACCTGATTCCCCGGCTCATCGATGTGACCGACGGGGCGATCTATGTCGGCGGCACCGATGTCCGCCATATCGACCTCGAGCTGCTGCGCGAACAGATCGGCCTGGTGCCGCAGAAGGCTTACCTGTTCTCCGGAACGGTGGCGAGCAATCTGCGCTATGGCAATCCGCACGCGACCGACGAGGAGCTGTGGCGCTGTCTGGAGATCGCGCAGGCCGCCGACTTCGTACGCGATATGCCGCAGGGCCTCGAGACCCCGGTCGCGCAGGGCGGCACCACCGTATCGGGTGGGCAGCGCCAGCGGTTGGCCATCGCTCGGGCACTGGTGAAGAAGCCGCGGGTCTACCTGTTCGACGACTCGTTCTCCGCACTCGACGTGGCCACCGACGCCCGACTGCGCGCGGCACTGCGGCCCGAGACCAGGGACGCCTCGGTAATCATTGTGGCGCAACGGGTTACCACCATCCGCGATGCCGATCAGATCGTGGTACTCGAGGACGGTGCGATGGCCGGGATCGGCACCCATGACCAGTTGATGCGCGCGTGCGCAGAGTACCAGGAGATCGTCGCCTCGCAGCTCGGCGCCGATGAGGTCGCCGCAGTCGCCCTCGCCAAGCGCAACGGATCGCCGCCCGATCCGAGCGGGGGCGGGCATCGGGCCCGGCTGGAGGAGAGCCGATGAGGCCCGGTGCGGTGAATCCCGGTGCGCCGGACGCGAAGGCGAAGTCCTTCGGTCCGTCGCTGAAGCAGCTGTTGCGCAGGCTGGCACCCGAGCGCATGTATGTCGGTGCGATCGTCGGGCTGGCGATCGTCTCGGTGACGCTGAATACGCTCGGTCCGTACATCCTGGGCAAGGCCACCAACCTGGTCTTCGACGGTGTGATCGGCGGAAGGCTGGCCAGCGGCACCAAAGAGGAGGCGATCCAGCACGCACGCGCCGCGGGCGACAACACCTTCGCCGACATGCTCGGCGCGATGGATGTCACCCCGGGTGTCGGTGTCGACTTCGGCGCGGTCGGCCGGATTCTGATACTGGTATTGCTGCTCTATGTCGGCGCCTCGGTGTTCAGCTGGCTGCAGTCGTTTCTGCTCAATATCGTCATCAACCGCACGGTGAAGCGGCTGCGCAGCGATGTCGAGGACAAGATTCACCGACTTCCCTTGCGCTACTTCGATTCCACGCCGCGCGGTGATCTGCTCAGTCGCGTCACCAACGATGTCGACAATGTCTCGCAGAGTCTGCAGCAGACCATGAGCCAGCTGCTCGTCTCGGTCTTCTCGGTAATCGGCATCCTGGTCATCATGATCTGGATCTCGCCGCTGCTGGCGCTGATCGCCCTGCTCACCGTGCCCGCCGCCATTGTGGTCACCGCGCAGATCGCCAAACGCTCCAAACCGCACTTCGTGAACCAGTGGAAGTACACCGGCATGGTGAACGCCCAGGTCGAAGAGGCCTTCACCGGGCACGAGGTGGTTACCGCATTCGGCCGCAACCGCGAGGTCGGCGAGGAATTCGACAAGCGCAACAACGATCTCTACGAGTCGAGCTTCAGGGCGCAGTTCATCTCCGGGCTGATCATGCCCGCGATCATGTTCCTCGGGAATGTGAACTTCGTGCTGGTGGCGCTGGTCGGCGGTCTGCGGGTGGCCACGGGCAATCTGTCACTCGGCGAGGTGCAGGCCTTCATCCAGTACTCCCGGCAGTTCAGCCAGCCGCTGACCCAGATCGGCGCCATGGCCAATGTGCTGCAATCCGGTGTCGCCTCGGCCGAGCGGATCTTCGAGATCCTCGACGCCGAGGAGCAGTCGCCGGATCCGGTCATGGAGAACTCCCGTCCGGTCGATCGCGGCCGGGTCGAATTCGAGGCGGTCTCCTTCCGCTACGAACCGGAGACGCCGGTCATCGAGCGGCTCTCGCTGGTCGCCGAGCCGGGGCATGTGGTCGCCATTGTCGGCCCGACCGGTGCGGGCAAGACCACGCTGGTGAATCTGCTGCTGCGGTTCTACGAACTCGACGCGGGCACCATCACCATCGACGGCGTCGATATCACCACGATCACCCGGGATCACCTGCGGTCCAGGATCGGCATGGTGCTGCAGGACACCTGGCTGTTCAAGGGCACCATCCGGGAGAACATCGCCTACGGCAATCCGAATGCGAGCGAGGCGGATATTCTCGACGCCGCTCGTGCCGCCTACGTCGACCGCTTCGTGCACGCCCTGCCGCACGGTTACGACACGATCATCGATGAGGAGGGTTCGGGCGTCAGCGCGGGTGAGAAGCAGCTGATCACCATTGCCCGCGCCTTCCTGGCCAAGCCGTCCATCCTGGTCCTCGACGAGGCGACAAGTTCGGTCGACACTCGCACCGAGGCCCTGGTCCAGCACGCCACCGCGGCCCTGCGCCGCGACCGCACCAGCTTCGTGATCGCGCACCGACTCTCCACCATCCGCGATGCCGATCTGATCGTCGTCATGGAGGCGGGCCGCATCGTCGAGCACGGCACCCACGAGCGTTTACTGGAGGAGCGCGGCGCGTACTACCGCCTCTACAATGCACAATTCGCCGCAGCTGCCGCTGACGCGTGAGTATCGGCTGGGGCGAACTGGGCCGAGCTACCAGTTTGCCGAGGTGCCGACTGATTTCGGAGGAACATGGGTAACTCGTCGGGTACGTCCAGAACTAGCTCCGAACCGACCGTCGGCCCGGAGCGGAACTCGAGCGCTTCCTACGTCCGGCAAAAGGCCCGGGGAGGCGGAGGAGCGTCCGATCCCGAAGCCTTCTCGTTTGCCGTTGGTACCCGTCTCGCGGGGCGGCACGGTCGATCGGGTGTGATCAGCACACCGCACGGCGATATCGCCACGCCCGCGTTCATCCCGGTCGGCACCAAGGCAACGGTGAAGGCGGTGCTGCCGGAGACCATGCGGGAACTCGGCGCCCAGGCGCTGCTGGCCAATGCCTACCACCTGTATCTGCAGCCGGGTTCGGACATCGTGGACGAGGCGGGTGGGCTGAGCAAGTTCATGAACTGGCCGGGCCCGACCTTCACCGATAGCGGCGGCTTCCAGGTGATGTCGCTCGGTGTCGGTTTCAAAAAGGTGCTGGCCATGGAGGCGGTCGACATCCGAAGCGACGATGTGATCGCCGCGGGCAAGGAGCGTCTGGCGATTGTCGACGATGACGGCGTCACCTTCCGCTCCCACCTGGACGGTTCGAAACACCGGTTCACACCCGAGGTTTCGATGGGCATCCAGCATCGGCTCGGCGCGGACATCATCTTCGCCTTCGATGAGCTGACCACCCTGCTCAATACCCGTGCCTACCAGGAGAAGTCGCTACAGCGCACGCACGAATGGGCGCAGCGCTGCATCGACGAGCACGAACGGCTGACCGCCGCGCGCACGCACCGCCCATACCAGGCGCTGTTCGCGGTGATCCAGGGCGCACAGTACGAAGACCTGCGCCGCAAGGCATGCCGGGAACTGGAATCGGTCCGGGGCGCTGCCGGAACGGGTTTCGACGGCTACGGCATCGGTGGCGCGCTGGAGAAGCACAACCTCGGCACCATTGTCGGCTGGTGCTGTGACGAACTGCCCGAGGACAAGCCGCGCCATATGCTCGGCATCAGCGAGCCCGAGGACATCTTCGTCGCCGTGGAGAACGGTGCGGACACCTTCGACTGCGTGAACCCGTCCCGGGTTGCCCGCAATGCGGCGATCTATGTCGCCGAAGGCCGATTCAATATCAATACCGCCCGATTCCGCCGCGACTTCACCCCGATCGACGAAACCTGCGACTGCTACACCTGCGCCAACTACACCAGGGCCTATATCCACCACCTGTTCAAGGCCAAGGAGATGCTCGCCTCCACGCTGTGCACGATCCACAACGAGCGCTACACGATTCGGCTCGTCGACCGGATCCGCGAGAGCATCGAGGGCGGTTACTTCGACGAATACAAAGCCGAAACGCTCGGCCGCTGGAAGGGGCGCATTCGGACCCCGTAGATCCGAATGCGCACAACAACTTTCAGTTCAACAGTGCGGCGGTTTCTCGGGGCGCGTAGCTCGGCTCGTGCTTTTTCAGGAAGGCGATCACCCGGTAGGTGATCGGCAGCACGATGACCTCGGCCAGCGTCTTCCAGATGAATCCGACGATCACGTAGTTGACGAACTGTCCCCAGCTATCGATGCCGATGGCGGTGGCCGCGATCGAGCAGAAGATCAGTGTGTCACCGAATTCGCCGACGACGGTGGAGCCGATCAATCGGGCCCACAGATGCTTTTCCTTGGTCTTCTCCTTGATCAGCACCAGCGTCGCGGAATTGAGCATCTCGCCGACGAAGTATCCGGTCAGCCCGGCCGCGACCAGCTGCGGTGTGGTGCCGATCACGGACCGGAAGGCTTCCTGATTGTCGTAGAAGGTCGCCGGTGGCAGCTCGATGGCGATCTTGAAGCAGATGACCGCGAGCAACAGGATGGCGAAACCGTAGTAGATGGCCCGGCGGGCGGCCTTGAAGCCGTACACCTCACTGAGCACATCGCCGATGATGTAGGCCAGGGGGAACAGGAACCACGCGCCATCGGTGGAGATCGGCAGGATCTCGATCGGCCCGAGCTTCACCGAATGGTCGGTGAGGAACTGGACGCCCTTGGTTGCGCAGATATTCGAGATGATCAGCGTCGCGGTGAACAGTGCGACGACGGGGGTGTAGTAGCCCCGCGAGGCGACGGCGAATGCCGCGTGGGCCGCCGCGGGGCCCCCAGATCCTGGGTGTTCTTCAACTGTTTTGGACTCACTCACGCGCTTCATCAAACCAGGTTGTGGAATAGGCTGTACCAATGACGAATCCCGGCGATTCCTCCGACGAGTGGTGGAAGCAGTACGGTGGCGAAGGTGTGTCGCCGGAAGGTGGCGCCCAGGGGTCGGTACCGCAGTACCCCGCGGCTCCGCCGCCCGGATCGGTTCCACAGTATCCGTCCGCGCCGCAGTACCCGCAGCAGCCAGCGCCGCAGCCGACGCCGCCGCCTCAGCAGCAGTATCCGAGCTACCCGCAGCAGCCGGTCGCCGGTGCGCAGCAGCCGTATCCGCAGACCCCGGCCTACCCGAACGCGTATCAGCCGTATGGATACCCGCAGCAGGGGCAGGGCACCAACGGGCTCGCGATCGGTTCGCTCGTCGCCTCATTGGTCGGTCTGTGCACCTGCATCGGCTCGATCGTCGGGATCGTGCTCGGCATCATCGCGCTGAATCAGATCAAGGAACGCGGGCAGGAGGGCCGCGGTCTGGCGCTGGCCGGTATCTGGATCGGTGCCGGTGGCATCGTGCTCGGCATCGTCTGGCTGGTCTTCAATATCGCGCTGTCCTCGACCTGACGATCGTCGAAAATAGCTGTGCCGCAATAGAACAGGGGCGCTCCCGAACCGGGAGCGCCCCTGTTTTCGCGTTGCGAGCGGATCAGGCCTTGACGACCTGGGTGCCGCCAGCGAACTTATCGTGCCAACCCTGCTTGTTCGGGTCCTGCTCGATGGTCACCGCGATGTAGATCCCCATGCCGATCGCGACCAGGTTCCCGAGGCACGGAATGATGTTGGCCACCAGGTACAGGTTGCGCTTGAGCGAAACTTCCGGGGTGATCTTGGCGGCGCCGCCGGGGGCGACGACGCGCAGGCCGAGGATCTTCTTGCCCAGCGTGGTCCCCATATTGGTTTCCATCAGCACGAAGTATGCGATGGGGGCCGCGACGATCACGATGAAACCGAGGATCGAGCCGATGATGCCGATCTTCGACAGGATGAGGTCGATGATGTACGCCGGGATACCGACGATCAGCCCATCGATGAACCTGGCGCCGAACCGGGGCAGCAGCTCACCCGGCTGGCCCGCACCGGAGCCCTGCTGGCCGTACTCACCGTACTGCTGCGGGTAGGGCTGCTGGCCGTAGGGATCCTGCGGCTGCTGGCCGTATTGGGGCTGCTGGCCGTATTGGGGCTGCTGGCCGTATTGGGGTTGTTGTCCGTATTGGGGCTGCTGGCCGTACTGTGGCGGCTGCTGCCCGTACTGGGGTGGCTGCCCCTGAGGGTACTGCTGGCCGCCCTGCGGGTACTGCTGGCCGTACGGCTGCCCGCCTTGCGGATATTGGTTGGGGTCGTACCCACCGCTTGTCATATCTGTTTCCTCGTCAGTGATCAGTAGATCGGTCGCTTGCGTACGTTACGGACATCGCGCGGGTTGCAACAACCCATTCTCGTCGAGTGTCCAAGGTTCGTCGGGCAGATGGGCCGGGTCGAATCCGTCGAGCAGCTCGGCGGGCGACACCGGGGGATAGCCGAGTGAACAGGCCAGCGCCGCCGCCACCTGATCGGGTGTATTCCCAAGGGCGAGTTGGTCGGTGAGTGTCACCGCGCCGTCGCGCTTGGCCAGTCGCTTGCCCTGCGCATTCAATACCAGCGGCACGTGTGCGTACCGCGGAACCGGGAGTTCCAGCAGCGTCGCGAGGTAGGCCTGGCGCGGCGTGGACGGCAGCAGATCGTCGCCACGGACCACCTGATCGATGCCCTGTTCGGCATCGTCGACGACGACGGCCAGGTTGTATGCCGGAATTCCATCGCCGCGCCGCAGCACGACATCGTCGACCGGGCCGCGGTAGCGTCCGTGCAATTCGTCGACGAATTCGAATTCGCTCGCCTGCGCGCGCAGGCGCAGCGCGGCCGGACGGCCGTCGCCACGATGCGCGGCACGTTGGGCCTCGGTCAGGTCGCGGCAGGTGCCGGGATAGTGGCCGACCGGTCCGTGCGGTGCGGTCGCGGCCTGCTGGATTTCCCTTCGGGTGCAATAGCACTCGTAGGTGAGTCCGGCGGCGGTGAGCCGATCAATGGCCGCGGCGTAGTGGGATAGTCGGTCGCTCTGTCGAACGACGGGACCGTCCCAATCCAGTCCGATCGCGGCGAGATCGGCCAGCTGGCGCTGCTCGGCCCCAGGCCGCACCCGATCCAGATCATCGACCCGGATTACGAAGCGTCGTCCGGTCGACCGCGCGAACAACCAGGCAAGCACGGCCGTGCGCAGATTTCCGAGGTGCAGATCGCCGGATGGGCTCGGCGCGTACCTGCCTGCCGGAGTACTGGTGGTTGCGGGCACCTTTGCCATGGTAGGGCTGCGGTCCAGATCACCGGATCCGCAGGTGCGGCATGAGTCGGTCTGCGGGAATCGGGGTGCCGCGCTCCAGCGCGGCCAGCAGTGTCTCGGCGTGCGCGATCAGACCAGCGCTATCGATCCCATACGGCAGCGGGGTGCCCGGATCCGGCGCGTAGGCGCGCAGCCGCGTCACCGCCCGGGTGAGCAGCGTGCGCGCGCCCTTGGGATTGTCCCGCTGGATGTGGGTGAGTCCGACTGCGTATTGTGCGAGTCCCTGCCACAGCATCCTTTCGGCGAACGGCCCGTTCTTCCATGCGGCCTCCAATACCTCGTGTGCGTTGAATGCCAGGCCGTCATCGAGCAGTTGCTGGGCGTATGAAAGGGTTTGCTGGGGTAGCAGATTCAGGTCATCCGGAATTCGCGGCACTCCGACGCTGCCGACCGGCAGCGGCCGCCCGAACCGGTCGCGCGGGCGAGGATTGCGGGCGCGACCTGCCTCGTCGCGGGGGCGTTCGACCATGCGGCCCATCATCCACGGCCGCTGCCGGGGGCGTCCACACGGATCGGGTCGACCTGGATTTATTGACGGATAACGGAGCAATCACATCCGCAAAATGTTTGCTGCCCAGCAAATATGGGAATGAATGTCATCTACCGGCAATGTTCCCGCAACTCTTCATCTTCGCAAGATTGGCAAATGCGCCGGTTGAATGAGCAAGAGATCGGCAAATTCCCGTTGAACCTGCTAGGGTTTATCGCGCGGGGGCGACCCCGCGAGGGTAAATCGCCTCGAAGTGCAGTGCGATCACGACGCACCGTGAAAGTCGCGCGCTTTGGCAAGGCGCACCGCGGGATTCGGCGTTCCGTGCCGGATGCCGGTGCTAGTTAGAACGATGTCAGAAGAAAACTCTCGTTCTCGACGCAGCAAAGGAGCTAGTGCCGTGGAAGTTGACTTGACGGGAGCTGTGTGGCGCAAGAGCACATACAGTGGCCCCGATGGGAACTGCGTGGAAGTCGCTTTTCTCGTTGACGGCAATGTGGCGGTCCGCGACACCAAGGACAACGGCTATGGTCCGTTGTTGGCGTTCACGCCAGGCGAGTGGGATGCATTCCTAACAGGGGTGTCACAGGGGGAGTTCGGACGCGCCTGAACAACAGTCACGTCTGAACCAATCAGCACGGGCCCCGGGTCGGCACGGACTCGGGGCCTTCGCGGGTCTTCAGGGGCCTTTTCCATTGTGGCCCTGGTATTTTCAGTGCAGCCCTATTGTTTCTCAGTGGCCCTGTCCGTCGCTGTTGGCCTGGTCCTGGACCTCGCGTAGGACGGCGAGTTGCTTGCGCTCCTCCGCGTGCTCGATCTCCATATTGCGCCGGGACTCCTGCCACGGATCGGGGCGGAAGAATCCGCCGGTGCCCGGCTGACCCGCCGAACCCAGCTGGTTCATCTTCTTCGGCACCGGTGCGCCCTGATACTCCAACGGAATCGGGTGTCCGTGTTCGTCCACCGGACCCAGCGGCTGGTGGATCTCGATGTACTCGCCATCCGGCAGTCGCCGGATGATGCCGGTCTCGATGCCGTGCTCCAGTACCGCGCGGTCGCTGCGCTGCAGGCCCAGGCAGAAGCGATACGCGACGTAGTAGGCCACCGCAGGGAGGGTCACAATGCCGATACGGCCGACCCAGGTGGTCGCATTCAGCGAGACCTGGAATTTGTAGGCGATGATGTCGTTCACGCAGGACAGCGTCAGTACTACATAGAAGGTGATCGCCATCGCGCCGATCGCGGTGCGCACCGGTACGTCGCGCGGGCGCTGCAGCAGATTGTGGTGCGCGGTGTCCCTGGTCAGGCGGCGTTCGATCCACGGGTAGGCGATCAGGACCGTGAACACCAGACCCATGATCAGCGCACCCCAGAAGGGTGCGGGCACGGTATAGCGGCCCGGATAGAGCTCCCATGGCGGGATCAGGCGCATCATGCCGTCGGTCCACATCATGTAGAAGTCCGGCTGGGTACCCGCGGAGACCTGAGATGCCTTGTAGGGGCCGAAGGCCCAGATCGGGTTGATCTGCAGCAGGCCGCCGAGAAGTGCGACGACACCGAGCGTGAACGCGAAGAACGCGCCCTGATCCAGGGAGAACACCGGCACGATGCGGGTGCCGATCACATTGCGTTCGGTGCGGCCGGGACCCGGGAACTGGGTGTGCTTCTGATACCAGACCAGCGCGATATGCGCGGCGATCAGCGCGAGCATGATGCCGGGGAACAGCAGCACGTGCGCGATGAATAGGCGCGGAATGATGATTTCGCCCGGATAGTCGCCGCCGAACATCAGCCAGTGCATCCAGGTTCCGATGACCGGAATGCCCAGTGTGATGGACGAGAATGCCGCTCGCAGGCCGGTGCCCGAGAGCAGGTCGTCGGGCAGCGAGTAGCCGAAATACCCCTCGAACATGGCCAGGATCAGCAGCAGGGAGCCGAGCACCCAGTTGGCCTCGCGCGGCTTGCGGAACGCGCCGGTGAAGAAGATCCGGAACAGGTGCACGATGATCGAGGCCGCGAAAAGCAGTGCGGCCCAATGGTGTACCTGGCGCACGAACAGACCGCCGCGGACCTCGAAGGAGATGTTCAGCGATGTCTCGTAGGCGCGAGTCATGCCCACTCCGCGCAGCGGCTGGTAGGCGCCGTTGTAGGTGACCTCGGCCATCGATGGATCGAAGTACAGCGTCAGAAAGGTGCCGGACAGCACCAGGATGATGAAGGTGTACAGCGCGATCTCACCGAGTAGGAACGACCAGTGGGTCGGGAACACCTTATTGATCGACCGCTTGACGAACGCCGCGGCCCGATATCGCTCGTCGAAGGCATTGGATTGTTCGCTTGCCGTCCGACCTATGTCAATTGCCATAGCCGACACCCCCGCCCTGGGTGAGTGGTGGTATGTGTCCTACTACAGACGGTAGCAAGGGTTCGGGCCGGAATCGATAGCTTTACTCAACGGCAATCTGAAACAAGATCATTCAGTTCTTGCCGGTGCCGCCCGTCGCCCCCGGTCATCGGTGCCATATCGTCGTGTGGTGAGTACGCTGGCGGCCCAGGACGCGACGATGTACTGGCTGTCCAGTCGCACTCGTAATGACCTGTTCTTACTCTATTGCTTCGATGATTCCGGGCGTCCGAGCGCGGAACTGCGCGAGTTCGTGGCGCGCCGCAGTGCGCGCATTGCCGATCTGCGCGTCCGGCTGCGCGAGCTGCCGGGAGATCTGGACTATCCGTCATGGGTTCGGGGCGATTTCCGTGCCGAGCAATTTGTGGAACATTTCCTTCCGGAAGCGAATTGGCCGGGTGTGTGCACAGCACTCGGCAAACTGCTCGGCACCGGTGTGGACGCGGCGGTGCGGCCGTGGCGGCTACACGTGTTCCGCGGGATCGACGGTGCGCCGCGGGGCGGGTCGGGACCGGCGATGGTGGTCGTGCTGCAGCTGTCGCATGCGCTGGCCGATGGGCGGCGCGGCGCGGCGATCGCCAGGGCGCTGTTCGCCGAATCCGATCCGGTCGAGTCCGTTGCCGCGGCGAGCGATTCGGTTGCCGGGGCGCCGGGCATTCGCGGTCGACGAATCGGTACTGCGGCAATGGAATTGGCGCCGGGGGATGCCATGCAAGTGCATTCGGCACTGGCGCTGTTGCGGATGCCGCTGCGCTTCGTTCGCACGGTCGTCCTGGGCTATCGGGCTTTCCGGGCACAGCGGGAGCTGGCCGAATTGACCACTGCGGGAAGGATTCCGGAGCCCGGACCCGGGTTCCCGCCGAGTCTGGTGAACCGGCCTGGCACGCTGCACGATTCAGACTGCCATCGGGTACGGATGATCGTCTGCGACGCCGAGCGGATGCGGTTCGCGGGTCACACCGTGACCGTGGTCGTGCTGACCGCCGTCTCGATCGCGCTCGATCGCTACCTGTCGGCGCGGGATGAACCGGTGGACCGACTCGGCGCCCAGGTGCCGATGGCGTTGTCCGGCAACCGGATTGCGGCTCGCAATAACTATCGCAGCCTCGGCATCGATCTGTTCATCGATGAGCCGGATCCACTGGTCCGCGCGAATAAGATCGCCGCAGCGCTCGCTGCTCGCCGGATCCGTGCCAACCACCCACTGCTGACCGCGCAGGACCGCGTTACCGCCGTCACTCCCGCCCCGCTGCTGCGCCGCGATGTCGATCGCTATCCGATCGATGCCGTCCCCGATTCGATAGCCGGACATACTGTGGTCTCGAGCGTTCATCGCGGCCCGGCCGATCTGACCTTCGGTGGCGCACCCGTCCGATTCACCGGCGGCTTTCCGGCGATCGGGTCGGTCATGCACCTGACCCATGGTGTGCACGGCCTCGGTGACACTGTCACCGTCTCGGTCCATGCCGACGCCGCCGCCGTGCCGGATATCGACGCCTATACCGAGCTGTTGCGTGCCGCGTTGGACGAGGTATTCGACTGTGCGAGACAGACATCGGGCTGAGTCCGCCGTGGGAAGGCGTCGAACGCCCGGCTGGCCATGATCGTCCACGGACCCATCGGTGACCGCATGCGCCGCACATACCTCCGGCCAGTACAGCGGTGGTGTCGGCATCGGCGCGCTGATCGGATCCGAGCGGCGGTACCCGATCAGGTCAGCGGGGCTGCGTACCGACGCCCGCCGGAATCCGGGTTCCATCCGGCCACCCCGGCGCGCACAATGGATGGGCAACCAATACCGCTCTTGAACGACGGACTATCGGGGAGCCTCGCCGCCAGCACGGTTCGAGAAAGAACCCGATCATGACCCGTTCAACCGCTTCGCCGTCGTCATGCGCGCAAGAGTGGTCGGGCCTGCTGCGACCTCCGGAAACCAGCTCGACCTTCCAGCGGCTGGTCACGAAACCCTACAACTGAGTATTCGACCAGGCATTGACCGCAGCCGGTGAGGAGCGTGCGATGTCCACCGCCAACAACATTCGAACGCCGATGGTGCTCATTCTGGGAGCCGGGTTCGGCGGGCTGGAGCTGGCCGCCTGCCTGTCCGAGTCATTGCCCGGCGAAGTCCGGGTCCTGCTCATCGACCGGAATGACGGTTTCACCTTTGGTTTCGCGAAGCTGGACATCCTGTTTCGCGACCGGACGCCGGAATCCGTACGTATCCGCTACGACGAACTCGCCCGCCCCGGGGTCGAGTTCCGGCAGGAACAGGTCGTATCGATCGATCCGCGGACCCGACGCGTGGTCACCGACGCCGCCGACTACGACCCGGATTTCCTCGTGGTCGCACTGGGTGCCGAATACGACCCGGCTGCCACACCCGGCTTCGTCGAGGACGGTCACGAGTACTACTCGATCGACGGAGCGTGCCGACTGCGCGATCGGCTGGCCCGATTCGACGGCGGAACCATTCTGATCGCGGTGTTGAGCGTGCCGTTCAAATGCCCGCCCGCACCCTACGAGGGCGCGATGCTGCTGCACGAGCTGCTGAGCAGTCGCGGCGTCCGCGACCGCACCCGCATGCACGTGCTCTCCCCGATGGACGCACCGATCCCCGTTTCCGCGGACACCTCCGCCGCGCTCGTCGTGGCCCTCGCACAACGCGGGATCGAATACTCTCCGGGGCGGCGGGTCCGCGCCCTCGATCCGGAGAAACATATCGCGACCACTCGCGCGGGCGATCTCGAATACGACCTGTTCATCGGCATCCCGACCCACTGTGTCCCGCCCGTGGTCGCGGCCTCCGGGCTGACCGTCGATGGCGGCGATGGTTGGATCCACGTCGATCGGCGCACGCTCGCCACGCCGTATCCGGGCGTCTACGCCGTTGGCGACTGCGCGGACGCGCCGGTGCCACGGGCCGGTGTGTTCGCCGAGAACGCCGCCCGCACGGTCGCGGCGCACATTGTCGCGCAGCTGCACGAGACGCCCGCGCCCGGAAAGTATCTCGGCCAGGGCTCCTGCTATATCGAATTCGGGGGTGGCCTCGTCGGCAAGGTCGACGCCGACTTCCTCTCCGGGCCAACGCCGGTCGCACCGTTCATCGCGCCCTCCGCCGAAATCGCCAGGGAGAAGGCCGAATTCGCCGCTACGCGAATTCGGCGCTGGTTCAAGCCTTGAAAGCCCGGTTCGTGTGCGGCTGCACTTCGGAGCCGCGAACACGCGTGTCTGCCACGCCGAAGGTTCGAGGTACCTCGCTCGATGGCGGATGCCCGGACATGCCTCACTCGGCGACGTCACAACCTGGTCGACATCGCCGAGCGAACTCGATTCCTATAGCGCGATATGCGGATGCGTTCGGTCAGTCACTGCCCCAGCCTTTGGGGAAGAAATTGTTCGAGCCCCAGCCTGGGGGGATGCCCCAGCCTGGCGGGAAGAAGCCCCAACCTGGCGGGAAGAGATGTTTCACGCCCCAGCCGCCGCATTTGTCGGTGTCCCAACGATCACCCTGCCAGTGCGCGATGCCGCCAAGGTCGTAACTGTCGTCACAGCCATAGTCATGATCAGTGCGCACTACACCGGGTGCGGGCGCCGGTGCCGCCATGGCGGGAACCGACACCATCGGAATCGTCATCGCGGCCCCGACCAACGCGACCGTCGCGAGCCGCCGACCGGTATCGGCGGCGGTCTTTCTGGTAATCATCGTGCCTTCTTCCGGCGAGTCATCGCACGGGTCCGACTCGCCGATTCGTCGAGCTGTGCATCCCCCGACCTACCTGATCCTAGGCGTGTGGCGCCGGTCGCCACCAGCACCCCGACAGCCTGAGTCCACCCGAAATGCGCGCGAACCGCCGCACCGAATCGATGCTCCGGTTGTCGCTGTGCCGCCGCGCCGACCCAACGGGAGCCGATCTCCTGCGGATCCCCTAGGTCACTACACGAACATTTGAGTGTTCAGCCAAATCCATTGCGTTTCAGGCTGTTTCGGCGTATCTGACGATTCAATTGTTACGTGTTGACGTCGTCAACGCCGATCCCGAGTCGATCGTCCTCGCCCGACGTGCTGAGGTACTGGCCGAGAGTATCGCGATGGCCATGGCGAGAGTCCAGACATCCAGCGCGAAGGCCGCGACACGTTCCTGGCCACCGAGTCCGATTCCCACGTCGACCTGACCGAAGAACAGCAACGCCGCCGCAGCCGCGGCGGCGGCTATGGCGAGGGTGATGGGGCGCAGTCTGCCGAACTGAGAATCCCGGCGGACGAATCCGGCACAGCAGAGGCCAATATTTCCCAGTCCCATGATGAACAGCGCGCCCAGTAGATGAAGGTTCTCGTCGACGTCCGCGGGAACAAAGCCGACCAAGACCCATCCGGCCGCATTGATGACAAAGAGAATTCGAGAACTCACCGATATCCGGCCGCGGCCCCAGCAGGCACCGGTCAGCAGCATACCGGCGAGCAGCAATACACCATGAAGGACGAAAGAGGCGTTCATCGCGTCGTGCAGCGGTGAGCACACATATCGAGGTCGAGAGGGATCCGCGATCTGGCAGTAGACGTTGCCGAGATCGCTGATGTTGTTGTCCGCCCAGCTGTACGGCGTGTGCCAGCCGGATTGCACGATCAGCTGGACGACGAGGAACTGCACGGCGGCGACGATCCACGTGACCGCACCGACCCGTACTGCCACGGAGGTGCGGATTTCGGAGTGAGCCGCGGGTTTGGATTTCACGATTTCCTTCCTGGCCCGAAATCGAGCCGGTTTTCTTTTCGTGAACGTTCGCAGTTGAGCGGGTCCCTGCACATCGCTGCAAATGGGGAAATCGGAATCCCCGGGTAGCGGGAGTCGGTGCTGGCTCTTTCGGGGGAGGTGCGCCGAACGGCTCGCCGGTAGGGTCCGGACGGTGAGTGCGGTGATTCGTTCGCTTTTCGGCAGAGCCATGTACCGGGGTTGGCTATATGCGGCTATCGGCGCTGTCGTAAGCCTGCCTCCGATGGTCTCGGCCGTCGTCGCGGCGTCGCCGAAGTGGCCGGTGGCGCTACGGGTCGTGGGATTCACTGTCGCGCTGTGCGCGGTAGTCGTGATGATGGGCGCTCCGCGGGCGGTGCGCCGAGGGTGCGTCGGACTGGCCAACCAGCTGCTGGGTACCGATCTGTCCGCCCCGCTGGAATCACCGATGTCCCCCTGGGGTGATCGGCTCCGGACATCGGCGTACCTGGCCGCACACATGGCGATCGGTGCGATGGTGACCGTGGCGACCTGGTTGTCGGTGTTCGCGGCTGTGGTGTTCGTCGCGGTCTGGTCCAGTGGTGGCGGTCCGGTGGCGAGCTTCGGATGGACCATCGACGTGCGGCATGGGTGGCAGGGCCTGTGGACGCTGCTCGTATCCGCCGGATGTCTGACGGTCGCGGCTTGCGTCGCCGTCGGCGGCGCGCTGGTCATGCGCTCGCTCGCCCAATTCCTGCTCGGCATAACGGCCGCCGAGCGGCTCGCCTCCGTGGAGGAGCAGTTGGATCGGCTGGCCCAGCGCAACCGTTTGGCCCAGGAACTGCACGACTCGATCGGGCACACCTTGACGGCCTCGACCATCCAGGCCGCTGTCGCCGGGGAACTGATGGACAGCGATCCGCAGGCGGCCCGACGCGCGCTCAGCAGCATCGAGGAGACGTCCCGCGCGGCGATGGACGATCTCGACCATGTGCTCGGCGTGCTGCGGGAAGGGAGGTCGCCCACCGCGCCACAGCACACGCTCGCCGACCTCGGGCCCTTGACGGAGCGGGTCCGGCAGGCCGGCGCCGGGCTGCGTGTGGTGACGTTCGGGGACCTCACCCAGGTCCAGGCCACCGTGTCGCGAGAGGCTTACCGGATCATTCAGGAGGGTCTGACCAACGCCTTGCGGCACAGCGAAATGACCGAGATCAGCCTGCGGGTAGCAGTGCAGGACGGCCGCCTGGAAGTGGAGCTCATCAACCCGCTTGATGCCAACGCGCCCTTCCGCCCGGACCGGGAGCAGGGACACGGGCTGACCGGGATCGCCGAACGGGTGCGGCTGCTGCGTGGCGAGGTGTCCGCTGGGCGTGCGGGAGAGCGTGGCACGCATTGGCGGCTGATCGTACGGATACCGCTACGGTCGGTGCCATGAACGCGAGCGGTGGCCCCGACCCTGGCCCGCGGGTCACCGTCCTCATCGTGGACGACGAGGAGCTCACCCGCACCGGCCTGCGGGCCTTGCTCTCGGCCAAACCCGACCTGGACGTCGTCGGCGAGGCAGTGGACGGCGCCGATGTGCTTCCCATGGTCGAGCGGCTCCGCCCCGACGTCGTCCTGATGGACATCCGGATGCCGGGTGTGGACGGCATCGAGGCGACCCGGCGGCTGCGGTCCGCGCTGCCCGACCCGCCGAAGGTCATCGTGATCACCACCTTCGAGAACGATGAACACGTCTATGACGCCCTGCGGGTCGGCGCCAGTGGGTTTATCCGAAAGCGAGCGCCCGTACAGCAGATCGCGCACGCCATCCGGCTGGTGGCCACGGGCGACTCCGTGCTCTTCCCGGATGCCGTTCGCCGCTTGGCGGCAGGCCGGCCGGTACGTCGTCATGCCGCCACCGGTAGGGCGACCGCGCTGACCGGCCGCGAGACCGAGACGCTGCGGCTCATGGCGAAGGGGCAGTCCAATCCAGAAGTCGCCGAACAACTGCAGGTGAGCCTGGAGACTGTGAAAACGCACGTGGGCAATGTGCTGGCCAAGCTGGGCGCGAGCAATCGCACCCAGGCCGTCGTCTTCGCCTACGAAGCGGGTCTGGTGGGCTTGGGGGCAGACGACGACTAGTGCCGAGGTATCGGTATCTCCGATACCTCGGCCCCTTTGACCGGTCACAAACCGACAGGCCAAAGGGGCCGCGTGCCGCAGCCGATATATCCACGGGTCCATTTCAGGCGGTATCGCGACCTGTTCGACAAAGTGGAACGTCTGTCAATCGGTCACGGATTGGACTGTGGCGTCCTCAGCTGGGCCGAGCGCTCGTGGGGGTGCGGTGAGGGCCTGCATTGCACCGAGACCTGCGCCAATTCCCGCGCCGATGGCGGCGAGCGGTGCCGCCATGATGGCCGCGCCGTATGCGGCGCCGATGGGCCCCGCGGCGAGACCGATCGGTGCGAACGGCAAGCCGATCGCCAGCCCGAGTGCACCGCCGACACCTGCGCCGATCAGTGCGAACGGGCTCGCCACCGTTGCGCCTGCGGCAGCACCGAGCGCCGCGGAGCCGACGGTCTGACTCGCAATACGATCGGAGCGAGTGCGTTCCATCCCGAGCGAGTCGAAGAACGTTGCGAGATCCGCCTCGGTGACCGCCGCGGCGTCGTTGAGTTGGATGGCGGGCTCCCGTGGCAGCCAATCCGGCGCCTCGACCTGCACGTTGCCGAAACGCAACATGCCGGGCGGCGGCGCGATCGGCGGCACCGGCTCGACCGGGACCGGGCCGTGCAGGAACTCGACCGGCGACAGATACTCGCTCTTCGGTACCGGCCGCGCCCACTGCAGTGAACTGCGCGTGTCGTCCGGGATTCGCGTGCCCCGGTATGGGCGCACATTCGGCGCTTGGGCGGAGGGCCAGTCCCGGGACTGAATCGGTTGCTCTGCCTGCACAGCGGGGGTCCCCTCGCCGGTATCCGTGTCGTCGGCCACGAAGGCAACATCGCCGCCGTGCTCGGTCTGGCTCACCGGAACGTACCGGCCGGGCTCGGCATTGGCGGTACCGCTGCTACCCACCAGAGTGAGAACAACGGGAACCGCTCCAGCCACCACCATCGACCCCACCTTCTGCTGACGCAAACTGACTTTCCTGTGCTTGCCTGTGCCCATCTACTACCTTTCACAGTGCAGAGACCTTGTTGATTCGCATTCGGATCACGGGGCGTCTTGGATGGTCGAGCAAGCCGTGACAGGTTCGAACCTGGGCCATCACCAGGACTTTTCGGCTGTCGAGCACCCTGGATCGCGGGTGAACATGCCCACCATCAACCAGTTGCGCCGCACCAGGGCACATGACTCGGTCGGACTTGCCGAGCAGTCGGCGCTGGATCCCGGGGGTGTCCCATGTCTTTAGTCAAGCGGCAGCACGGTTTCGGTGGCTTTACCGACCTGCGGGCTCTCGACGATGCCGTGACCGATGCACGTTGCCCGCCAATACAAACAGCAGGTCAGGGCAATGAATACTGCCCTGACCTGCTGTTTGTGGCGGAGGATAGGGGATTTGAACCCCTGAGGGCGTTAACCCAACCCGCGTTCCAGGCGAGCGCCATAGGCCACTAGGCGAATCCTCCGTGCAGCAGCATACCGGGTGCACCCGGCCGGTCACCAAATTGGGGCTGGTGGAGGCGAGAAGTCCCAGTTCGGTCCCGTTTCGACGCGGTACGGTCCACCCCGGTGGTGATCGTTGTCGGATCTGCCCGCTACACTTGCGAACGGATCCCGCGCGGCGCGCATCCTGTGAACTCCCCCAGGGCCGGAAGGCAGCAAGGGTCAACGGGCTCTGCCGGGTGCGCGGGGTCCCCTATATTCCCTCCAATTCGGAGCAACCGCCGGGTAACGTGAACACGGTCCGCCGGACGTCCAACGCGCTCGGCCGGATCAGCCGTCCGACCGCGGCACATCGGTTCGGACGTCAATCACCCCTTAGCTGCTTCGAAAGGCTGCCCAGGATGCCCCGGCAAACGCAGATCGGTTTGATGAGCAATCCGGAGCTCGTGTCCGAACACGAGATCCAGACCGCGAATTACGCGAGGCTCAAGACCGAGAAGCTCACGCTGGACCTCACCCGGGGAAAACCTTCGCCGGAACAACTCGACCTCTCCGCGGAACTGCTTTCGCTGCCCGGTGCGGGCGATTTCAAGGACGGCACCGGCACCGACTGCCGCAACTACGGTGGGCTGCACGGTCTCCCGGAGCTGCGCGCGATCTTCGGTGAGCTGCTCGGCATTCCGGTCGAGAACCTGATCGCGGGCAATAACGCCAGCCTCGAGCTGATGCACGATGTGATCACCTACGCACTGCTGTACGGCACCCCGGATTCCGAGCGGCGCTGGGTGGCCGAGCCCACCTTGAAGTTCCTGTGCCCCAGTCCGGGCTATGACCGGCACTTCGCCATAACCGAGGCGCTCGGCTTCGAGATGATTCCGATTCCGATGCGTCACGACGGTCCGGATGCGCACGCCATTGCCGAGCTGGTGGCGAACGATCCACAGATCAAGGGACTGTGGGCGGTGCCGAACTACTCCAACCCGACCGGTGTCATCTTCTCCGAAGACATTGTCCGGGAACTGGTTTCGATGCCGACCGCAGCGCCGGACTTCCGGCTGATCTGGGACAACGCCTATGCGGTGCACCCGCTGACCGATACCGCCGCGCCGGTTCTCGATGTGCTCGGCATGGCGGCCGCGGCTGGAAACCCCAACCGGCCCATTGTCTTCGCGTCCACCTCGAAGATCACCTTCGCTGGCGCGGGCGTCAGTTTCCTCGGTGCGTCCACGCCGAACCTGAACTGGTACCTCGGTCACGCTGCGAAGAAGAGCATCGGCCCGGACAAGATCAACCAACTGCGCCACCTGCGTTTCTTCGAGAACGCCGACGGCGTGCGCGCGCATATGCAGAAGCACCGCGCCATCCTGGAGCCGAAATTCGCACTGGTGCTCAAGATTCTGGAGGACCGGCTCGGCGCGTCCAAGGTGGCGTCCTGGACCGAGCCGAAGGGCGGCTACTTCATCAGCCTCGATGTGCTGGAAGGCACCGCGGCCCGGGTGATCGCGCTGGCCAAGGACGCCGGAATCGCGCTCACCGCGGCGGGTTCGGCCTTCCCGTACCGGAATGATCCGGAGGACAAGAACATTCGCATCGCCCCCAGCTTCCCGCAGCTGCCGGAACTGGAGAAGGCGATGGACGGTCTGGCCACCTGTGTGCTCTTGGCGGCCACCGAGAAACTGCTCGGAAACTAGTCGAAGAATGCGTTGGGCGCGTACCGAATCGGTACGCGCCCAACGCATTCTGAACCCGGTCAGGTGCGCCCGGACTACCTCATTCGACGGCCACGATTCAGCGGGGCTTATGGGCCAGGACGGCGAACATGGTGACCGATAGGTGGATATCACCGCTCGCGGCACCGCGCTCCAGATCCGCGATCAACTGATCGCGCTGCGCTTCGGTGATGGATCCGCGCGCCACCGCCATGGCCGAGATCCGGTTGACCAGCGAGCCAGCGCCGACCGTCCGATCCTGTACCAGGGCATGCGAGCCGATCTCATCGATCACCAGGCCCGCCTTGGTCAGCAGTCCGGGCAGGCGGCGGCCGGAGAACGGGTTGGTGGTCGCGTCGATCAGCGTGTCGATGACCTCGCGAACCACCCGGCGGTCGCCCGGGTGCACGATCGCGGTGCCCCAGTCGCTGTCCATCACCACAACGCGACCACCGGGCTTCAGCACCCGCGCGATCTCATTGGCCGCGCGATTGGGCGCGGTCAGATGCTGGAACACCCGCTCGCAGAGTGCGGCGTCGAAGGTGTCCGCGCCGAATGGCAGCCCGTAGGCGTCGCCGGAAAGGAATTTGGCCGTCGACCCGGCCTGTTCGGCCCGGCGTTGGGCGGAGGCGAGCAGCTGCGGATCGGGTTCGACGCCGATCGCCGTGCCGGTCGGGCCGACCGTGTCCGCGAACGCCATGACCTCCGAACCGGTGCCCGATCCGATATCGACCGCACTTTCGCCGGGTTGCAGCGCCAATGCTTCATGTGCCCACGTGCGCAGCCGCCGAATTCCGGGCAGCGCGGCTTGTAGATCGCGTACGTCCACCAATTGATCCTGGCCCGCGCTGTCGAAGCGATCCGGGCGCAACCCCTGCATATCCATGGGCCCGATTCCGTCTCTAGGTATTGCCGTCGTCTGAGGCATGCGCAGAGCCTACTTGGGGGCCGAGCACCCCGCACGGCAGGTCTGTGATCTCTATCACGATTAGGTCATACCACCCATCCGGGTGGGATGGACCACGTGACCGACCTTTTTCCGGCGACCTGTCAGCAGTCGTCAGCGGCGTCGAGTGAGATGATCGGGGGGCCGACCTTTTCGAGCGACCCGCAAGCAGTCGCCAGCGCTGCACCAGCGAAAGGAAGTCCTGTGGCCAAAGCGAAGTCCGCGACTGTCAAGCTGTGTCTCGCGCAGGAACCTGAGGCCGACAAACTCCTTTCCGAGGATCCCTTCGCGCTGCTGACGGGCATGCTGCTGGATCAGCAGTTCCCGCTCGAACATGCCTTCCGCGGGCCGAAGAAAATCGCGGACCGGATGGACGGCTTCGATATCCAGCGGATCGCCGACGCCGATGCCGACGCCTTCGAGGAACTGTGCGCCACGCCGCCCGCGATCCACCGCTACGGCCGGTCCATGGCCCGCCGGACCCAGGAGCTCGCTCGGTATGTGGTCGAGAACTACGACGGCAAGACCGAACGGATCTGGACGCAGGGCGATCCGGACGGCAAAGAAGTACTGCGCCGACTGAAGGACCTCCCCGGCTATGGCGATCAGAAGGCCAGGATCTTCCTCGCCCTGCTCGGCAAGCAGCTCGGCGTGCGGCCGACAGGCTGGGAAGCGGCGGCAGGTGCCTACTCCGAGCAGGGTTCGCGTCGCTCCGCCGCCGATATCGTCGATGGCGAATCGCTGCTGGAAGTGCGGGCATTCAAGAAGCAGATGAAGGCCGCCGCAAAGAAGTCCTGAGGTCGCTCCGGATTTGCCCTATTGGAATCTGCGTGCATTTTTCCCTCGTGCCCGATTGATTTCTCACCGATGCTTTTCCCTCGATAGCAACACCTAGATGAGGGAATGCAGTACATGAGGATGAGGAAGCTCGCCGTCGTCGCGGCGCTGGTGACCGTGGCGACCGGAGTGGCCGCGGGTACCTCCGGCGCCGCCCCGGACGCGTCCGAAAGCGATAATGGCGCAATCAATTTCACCGCCGAGGCGGTCAACGATTCATCGATCATCAAGACCGACGCGGGTTCGCTGGTGGTCGAGGATGGTGTCTTCAAAATCAAGGCGGCCGATGGCGCCGTGCTCGCGGGGACCCCGCTGAAGTTCAGCATCGACGATTTCGAATTCCCGATCGCCGCACAGATTTCCGATCGCACCGCGACTTTGACCCCGCAGATCGATCGCGAGCACGCGGTCTACAAGCCGGTGGCGCTGCCTTACGAGGACCAGGCGCCATGGAAGACCCCGTACGACCGTGAGGTCGCGGCCTGGACCCGGCTGACGAGCACCATTTCGGCGGCCGCCACGATCGGCACGCTGGTCGGTGGTCTCGCGGGCGGTGCGGCCGGCTGCGTGCTCGGTGGTATCGCCGGTGCGACGGTCGCCTCGGCCACCATCGTCGGCCTGTTCGGTCCGTTCATTCCGGCCGCCGCCATCGGCTGCCTCGGCGGCATCATCGCCATCGGCGCGCTGGGCACCTTGGCCGGTCAGATCTTCGTGACGGCTCCGGTCGCGATCGGTGCGGCAATCCAGTACTTCACCACGATCAACCAGCCGTTCGCCCCGGCCAAGTAGGCCGAATTCGCCGGTTACGGCATCCGTGGCTCGCACCGTCGCCACGGAATCAGGCCCCGCCCAGTACCTCTCGACTGAGCGGGGCCTTCCGTGCTGTCCGGGGCCTCCTCGGTGTGCCCGACAAGATCACGAAAGGTCTTTGATGCACGCACATTACGTGCGGATCAGGCGGGCCGGAGTTGGGTGCCTGCGTGGTGTTGGGGTCCGCGAGGGCCGTAGTCGAGTTCGGCTCCTCTGTTGCTGCTGGCGGTGACCGGGGCGGGGGAATCGAAGGGATCCATGACCGATTCGACGAAGATCAACTGGTCATTGGGTGCGGACAGGGCGTTGTGCAGGTCCGCTGGAGTCTTGACGACGAACGACCGTGCCGTGGTGTCGGGGCGGAGCACCTTCGGCAGATCTGCGTATGCCCACGTGGCGATGTCGTTGTACGACTCGGTCTTGCCGAGGTAGCCGCGCTCGATGGTGTATCCCCCGTTGTTGATCAGGAAGATCACCGGCTTGTGGTCGTGTCGCAGGATGGTCGAGAGCTCCTGCGCGGTCAGCTGGAACGAGCCGTCGCCCACGAACAGCAGGTGGCGCCGGTCCGGTGCCGCGGTCAGGGTACCGAGCAGAGCGGCGACAGAATAGCCGATGGAGCCCCAGTTGACCGATCCGACGAAGGTGCAGCCGGCCGGGAGTTGCAGCCCGAACAGGGCGTATGACGTGCCGTTATCGACGAGCAGCACGTCGCCGGGCTGGATGTAGTCCTGGAGGGCCTGCCAGTACACAGCCTGTGTCAGCTCGGCAGAGCCGTCGGTGTGCACGCGTGGCGCGGCTTCCATGGGTTGGCTCGTGGCGCGATCGGTGACGTGCGGCACCGCAACGATGACGCCGCGGAGAACTTCCTCGAGCGTTACTGCCTGGTAGTTGTCATTGCCGACGTCGACCGAATGTCCCCGCAGGTGGATCGTGTCGGCGGGCAACGCGGCCGTGAAGTCGCCCGTGGTCACTTCGATCGGTCGGTAGCCGATGCAGAGCAGGCAGTCGCTGGTCTCCATCGCGTCGAGTGTGTGCTGCGCACTCGCCCTGCCGTTGTAGACACCGACGTAGTAGGGGAACGTCTCGTCGATCACCGCCTTGGCCGTGCTGCTCACCGCGACCGGAAGTTGCATCTTCGCGGCGAGTTCCATGACCTGGGCTGCGACACCGAACCGGTCCGCGTCCAGATCCACCAGAATCGCCGGTGACGTGGCAGCGGACAAGTGGGTCGCGACTGCGGCGATGCACGACACCAACCGCTCGGGGTCGCTGGACGGTTGTGCGAGCACCAGTGGCTCGGTCGGAACCTCGATATCGAGGTAGGCGATATCGGAGGGCAACTCCAGGTAGACCGGCAGCTTCTCTCGCCACGCGGTGCGGATCAGCCGGTCGATTTCGATAGCCGCGTTGCGTGGGGTCAGCCTGGCCTGGGCGGCGGTCACCTGCGCGAAAGCGCCGAGGAATCGGTCTTGGGTCCCGTCGGCCATCGTGTGGTGCATCCCCAGGCCGCGATCGATGGACCTGAGCGGAATCGACCCGCAGATACAGACCACCGGAACGTGCTCGGCGTAGCAGCCAGCGACTCCGTTGATCGCACTCATCGCGCCTACCGCGTTCGTCACGAGGAGCGCGCCCATGCCGTTCAGCCGCGCGTAGCCGTCCGCCGCATAGGAGGCGTTCAACTCGCCGCAATTGCCCACCCATTTCATGGTGCTGTGGTCTTCGAGCTGTTGCAGCAGCTCGAGGTTGTAGTCGCCGGGGACGCCGAAGAGGTGGCCGATCCCAGCCTCCGCCAGACGGCGAAGCAGAAACTCGCCGATCGTCATTCGTCGCGTTTCGCTCCTGGACATCGTGTGCTCCTCCGAATCGTCGGGTCACGCTGATATCGCTGGTCTCCGGCTGGCCGACCACCGAGCGGGAACATCGTGGTTGGTCACGTCGGAACACGGCTTGCCTTGTGTGCAGCACGTCCGGCCCATCGGCGGAGCGTGCGGCTCGGCGTAGGCACCCGGTCGGCAGTCGAATCCTGGATACCGTGGGTGCTCTTCCCGGCAAACTTCGTAGTCGCGACGTATCTCCTGTGGGTGATCCGTCGATTCGATGCTCTGGCCTGAGGATACTGACGGCGCCCCTGACTCTTGGTGCATTCGCCCGATAGATAGGAGTGCCGTTCGTTAACCGGCAGCGAACCCGCCGACCCGGCCCCCTCCCGACTGCGCGAGGGCCTTCCGCGCTGTCCGAGGCCTCCCCGGTGCGCCCCGACAAGATCATGACCAGGTCTTCATGCCCGACATTATTTGCGTTGACATTTAATGCATGTGCATCTAAATTACTCGACGTGACTATGACAGCTACCGCATCCGAGACCCGGACCGCCGCATCTACCGAGCACACCCCCGGGCGTTGGGGCCCGAAGCTGTGGGCTGTGCTGTTCGTCGCCGGACTGGCGATGTTCCTCGACGCACTCGACGTGTCCATGGTCGGTGTCGCCCTCCCCTCCATCGGGTCCGAACTGGGGCTGAATACCGAGAGCCTGCAGTGGATCGTCAACGGCTACATCCTCGGCTACGGCGGCCTGCTGCTGCTGGGTGGACGAGCCGCCGATCTGCTCGGCCGTCGGCAGGTATTCCTCACCGCCCTGGTGGTTTTCGGACTCGCCTCACTCGCGGGCGGTCTGGTCGACGACGGTGCGCTGCTGATCGCCAGCCGCATCATCAAGGGCGTCGCCGCCGCGTTCACCGCACCGGCCGCGCTGTCGATCATCACCACCACCTTCAAGGAAGGCCATGATCGCAACCGCGCGCTGTCGATCTTCACGGTCTTCGGCGCCACCGGATACGCCTCCGGTCTGATCGTCTCCGGTCTGCTCACCGGTATCGACTGGCGACTGACCTTCTACGTCCCGGTGCTGGTCGTCGCGGCCGTCGTGCTCACCGCCTACTTCGTGGTGCCGCGCAATATCGAGAGGGAGCAGGGCCGCGTCGACTTCGCGGGCGCCGCACTGCTGACCGGTGGCATGCTGGCTGCCGTCTACACCATCGTCACCGCGCCCGAAAAGGGCCTCACCGCAAGCGTTGTCGCCACCGCGGTTATCGCCATCGCCCTGCTGAGCGCGTTCTTCGTGATGGAGAACCGGGTCGCCCACCCGCTGGTGCGGCTGAGCATCTTCAAGGTCAAGTCGATTGTCCGGGCCAACCTGGCCGCGCTGGCCATCTTCGGCTCCTACATCAGCTTCCAGACGATCGTGTCGCTGTACCTGCAGAACACCCTGGGATGGGAGCCGTTGAAAATGGCGCTCGCCCTGGCCCCGACGGGCATTATCGTGGCGATCCTTTCGCCGGTCGCCGGCAAGCTGATCGACCGCTACGGCACCACGCCGATGATCATCGCCTCGATGACCTCGTTCGTGATCGGCTACGTCTGGTTCATCTCCTTCGGCGGCAGCGCCGACCCGAACTATGTCCTGGACTACCTGCCTGCATTCCTGCTGCTCGGCCTCGGCTTCGCACTCGGGTTCTCCTCGGTGATGGTGCAGGCGACCGAGGGCATCGCCGACCACGAGCAGGGCTTGGCCTCGGGACTGGTGCAGACCTCGGGCCAGATCGGTGGGGCCGTCGTGCTGGCCGTGGTCACCGGTCTGATCAGCGGTGGCGCCGCCACCAGCATCGCGCAGTACCGGCCCGGACTGTACCTGGTCACCGCGGTCGCGCTGGTCGGACTGATCGCCTCGGCCTCCGCACTGCTGGCCCGTCGCCAGTTGGTCGCCGAAGCGGCATAACGTAGCGAGCGAACGGCCCGTAATCGGGCGAGCCAGTCACCCCTTGGGGGTCGCCAAATGGCGACCCCCATTCGGCGTTTTCGGACATATCGTGCGCCGGGCCACAGTATGATCGGAACATGGTGCGCGGCAAGGATTTCGATGCGAAGCACGCATTGGGCGAGGTCGCGCGCCACTGGCAGGGCTTGGTACACCGCGATTTCGGTGTTAACTTTGATCCCATGTCTTCGAGCCGTCCGACCGCATTGCGGGTCACCTATGTGACTGCCGCACTGGGTCTGCGACTGCCGTTGACCCGCGAACTGTGTTGTTCCTGCTGCAGCTGAGCCATTCTTTCGGCTCGCGCGCTGCCCAGCCGCCGCACGCGTAGGCATGTCCCGTCATACGGGACTTCAGCAAGGAACCTTCATATGTCTCTCCCCACCCTTGACCGATCCGCCGCCAGGGTCGTCACCGGTCGTGTCCGTGTTCAGCGTCCCGTCATCGCGCCGGAGCTCCGCATCGCCGACAATCCGGCGGCGGCCGTGCTGCGCGCCGCGACCGGCGGCCCGATCTCCCGCGACAATGCCGCGCGCACAACGGGTTTGAGCATCGCGACGGTCAACCGTCAGGTGTCGGCACTGTTGGCCGCCGGACTGCTGCGCGAGCGCCCCGACCTGACCGCGTCGGGCGCAGTCGGACGTCCGCGGGTTCCGTTCGAGATCGACCACGAGGCCTATTTGACCCTCGGCATCCATATTGGCGCCGCGGTCACCAAGATCGTCGCAGCCGACCTGCGCGGACGCATTCTGGGCGGGCTGGCGATCGCGACCCCGCAGACCGGTCAGGACTTCGCGACCATGACCGTCGCGCGCAGCGCAAAGGCGTTCTTGCAGCGCTGGCATCGGCGCAAACCGCTGTGGGCCGGAGTGGCGATCGGTGGGCGGGTCGATCCGCTGACCGGTGTCGTCGACCATCCCAAGTTGGCCTGGCAGGGTGCGCAGGTCGGTTCGGTGCTCGGTGAGGTGCTGGAGCTGCCGATTTCGGTGGCGCCGCACGTCGAGGCCATGGCGGCCTCGGAACTGCTGCTGCCGACCGGCGAACCGAAGGACGCGGACCGCAGTGGCGTGCGGACCGGTGGCCCAGGTAGCAGTCTGTACTTCTACGTTCGCGAAACTGCCGGTATTGCAGTGACTTTGGACGGCCGGGTGCACACTCCCAGTAGCGGTCCCGGTTCGATCGCGCACTTGCCGACCGGCTCCGATGTCGAATGCACCTGCGGCCGACGCGGCTGCTTGGAGGTGACCGTCGGCGACCGCTCGCTGCACGCCAGAGCCGTTGGGCGCGGGATCATTCCGGCGCACAAGGGCACCGGCGGCACCACCATCGCCGACCTGTACCGCGCCGCCGAGTCGGGCGCGGCGGATGCGCGGGAACTGCTCGCCGAGCGCGCGACCATCCTCGGACACACCGTCGCGATGGTCCGCGACATGCTCAACCCGGACCGCGTTATCCTCGGCGGCCAGGCCTTCACCGGCTACCGCCCCGCCGTCGCCCACGTGGCCCGCGCCTTTGCTCAGTCGTCCCAACTCCCACCCACCGATATCCGCATCAGCGGATTCGGCGGCAAGGTCCAGGAATTCGCGGCCGTAGTCACCTCCCTCAGCGTCCTCTACGCCGACCCGCTCTCAGCGATCCGGCGTACCGCACTGAGCGACTGACAGTTCTATAGTGGGACTTCTCGCCTATTTCTAAAGGTAGGCGAGAAGACCTGTCAGAAATGGCGACATGTAGTGAAGGCCGCTCGGAACGGGCATATGTAGGTCCGGTGTTGAACGGGGCATGCTGGCCGCGGTCGAGTGCGCCGACGACGAGCCAGCCGATACCGGCGGCGGTCACCGTCACCGGCACAATGCCGAGCAGAGCGAGAACCGTTGCGCGAATGTCTTGTTCAGATCGACGGTCGGCAGTTCCGACTCCATCGCATTCTTCCATCCAGACGCCTACGCGGGCCGCCGGGAGCAAATGCAATCACACTCGCGTGCGAGCCGTCCGCCTTTGCTAGGGCTGGCGGACGATGAAATGGCTTGGCGCGTTGGACGTTCAGCGCCCGCCCGCGAACAGTCCTTCGAGTGCGGTGATGAAATAGGGGAAGTGGCCTGCGAAGCGTTGGAGGTTGCGATCGCGTTCGAAGCTGCCGAACCAGTAGAGGCCGGGTTGGGAGTCGGCAGCCGGGTTCAGCTCGCGGAAGGCGCGGATCCAGTTGTCGGCGCGGCCGCCGATCACCATGAACGGCAGTGCCCTGGAGAAGACCAATTCCTGGTCGGCGGGCGGGATCTGGTCGCGGCCGGTCGCATCGAGGCCGCGCTGCAGTGCGCGGATCTGGCCGACGAGTTCGCGGCCCTGGGCCGTGCGGACCGGTAGGAATCGCGGCAGCAGTGCGGTCGCGACGCCACCGAGCAGGATGGCAATGCCGACCAGTGCGCTGCCCGAGATGAGCGCCAGGGCAATGGTCGCCGCGATACCGCCGACGATCAGTGCCCCACCCAACAGGACCGGCAAACCGATGTGGGCCCGATCGATGAAGGCGCCGCGCTCGACCGCATCGGCGCGCATGGCGGCGCGCACCGGCTGGGCCTGCACGCGGCCGGGTGCGCGCAGTTCGCCGACGGTCACCGAATTGGTGCCCTCCGGCAGTAGCGCTCGGTAGACCGTCTTCTCGTAATCGCGCAATTGATCATCGGGTGCGTTCACCCGGTCGATGCGCCAATCGTTGTCGCCGACAGGCGTGATCCAGAGGTATCTGCGCACCGCGAGGTCGATCACCGTCGCCGCGATATCGCTGGGATCGACATGTTCGTCGAGCAATACGCCAGCCTCGCCGGGCAGAATGCCGTCGGGAGAGGTGAACTGCACCTGATCGCCATTGCGCAGCAGCGGGTCGATTGTCTCGGATCCCGCTGTGGCGGCGGCGTTTTCGCGCCGGGCCCTGAGCACGTAGGCCGCCAATCCGGCCAGCGCGAGCAGCAGTACCCCGAACGCGACCAGCACCGGAGTCGTGAAGGAGAACGCACCCGCTTCGCTGTTGTCGCGGACATCGGCATTGGCGGGCACCGTGCCGGGCGGTAGTTGCAGGGTCAGGTCGATATTGTCGCCCTTGTGCAGGTCGCTCTGCTGCCAGTAGAGCACCCCGTCCGCCTCGATCTGCAGATCGGAGCACTTCCGCAGATTGCCGGGCGGGCCGAGTTTGCAGTCCACCACGCCCATTTCGTAGCTCGGGCTGATCAGCGAGGCATCGATCGAGGCGACATCGGCATTGATCGTGCCGAGCCAGCGGAAGACCTGGCTGCCCGGCGCGTTACTGACGGTGTTGTGGATCGCGTAGGTGAAGGTCGATTCGCCGGGCTTGGCATCGATGGTGAACAGATCGTTCGCGACCGTCGCGGTGCCCGCGCCGCTGGTATCGACATCGGTGACCTTGAAGACGCGTTCCACGTCCTGGCCGACCTTGAGCCGCAGCGGCAGCGTCATCTTGAACTCGCCTGCTGCGGGCACGACCACCTTTTCGGTGACCTCGAGCACGCCGTCCCGGCTCAGCTTCAGATCGGCGACGATATTCACGCCATCGGTTGCGGGCTCCGTGTGGGCAACCGGTGCGGCCGCCAGCATTCCCGCAGTGGCGAGAAGTAGCGCGCTCGCGGCGCCCCCCCGAAAAGTCAGCATGGCTGCCTACTCTAGACAAGTTGCTATTCTGCGTCAGCAGCCCGGCGCGAGCGACGAGCACGCAGGCGGCAGCGCACACGGGCGGGCCCACGAACGGACCTGGGCGCGCCGCAAGGCCAAGACTGTCGGCGATGATTGAGACGAGGGGGTACGGGGGAGTGACACAGCCGCCGTACGGTTATGGACCGGTTCCGCCTGGTGGGCAATCGGTTCCGCCGCGTCCAGGGCCGGGTTCGCCATATGGCCAGCCGGGCTACCGTCCCGCGCCCGCTCAGCCGGGTTACGGCCAGCAGCCCGGATATGGCCAGCAGCCAGGGTATTCGCCCCGGTACGGCCAGCAGCCGGGCTACGGTCCGCAGGGCTATGGCCAGCAGCCCGGTTATCCGGCAACCGGATACGGACAGCGCGCGCCGATGCCGCCCCCGACGCCCTACGGTCCGCCGGGACGTCGGCCGCAGCGGCGCAAGGGCGGTAGCGGCTGGGTGGCCCTGCTGCTGATCGTCGTCTTCGTGGTGGCGGGCGGACTGGTGCGCATTGCGATCACGCACGACAAGGTCAGCAACACCGCATCGGGTCCTGGCCCGAGCATGACCTATACCCCGGACTCCAGCGGTGGCGTATCGGAGACCGGAACCAATCCACTGCTGACCGATCCGAACACCACCTTGATTCCGGCGAAGTGCTCCTATGCGCCGTGGGGTACGCAGGTGGATACCGCGCGCAAGTTCTTCGAAACGGCAGCGAGCTGCCTGGAGTCGGCCTGGAAACCCATACTGGCGCAAAAGAATCTGCCGTTCCAATCGCCGACGTTGAATGTCAGCGCGAATACCGACGGCATCACCACGCCGTGTACCGGCTCGACGAGTAATTTCGCCGCGTTCTACTGTCCGGCGAACAAGACCATCTACATGCCGATCAGCCAGTTGCAGACCGATCTGTTCAAGGACAACTGGATCGTCTATCTGTCGGTCTTCGCCCACGAATACGGCCATCATGTACAGGCGATGGCCGGAATCCTGCGCAAGGCCAATAGCGATCGGGTCGACGCGGGTGTGCGCAGTGAGAAGGGTTTGGAGCTGTCGCGCCGAATCGAATTGCAGGCCAACTGCTTCGATGGAATGTATCTCGGCTCCTCGGCCAATGGCGGTTCGCTGACCACATCCCAGATCACCCTCGCCCGACGCGATGCGCACGGCCGCGGCGATCAACGCGGCGATATGCGTGATCACGGCACCGCGGCCAATGGTGGGGCGTGGTTCGAGATCGGCGTGGACAAAGACCGTGCGGCACAGTGCAATACGTTCACTGCGTCGGCCGGTTCGGTGTCGTGAGTAGATGACGCAGCCGCCCTACGGCTATGGTCCGCCGCCCGGACCTCAGCCGCCGCTCGGATCTCAGCAGCACGGATATCCACCCGCACCGGGTTATCAGCCGCCGCCCGGATATCAACCCGCCCCCGGGTATCAGCCACCGCCGGGATATGGCCCGCCACTGGGCTATCCGCCCGCCTATGGAGCACCGAATGCGGCGCCGTACGGTCCGCCGATGCCGTACCAGCGGCCCGGTTATCCGCCGCATCCGTACCCGCCGCGGCGGCGCCGTTCGGGTGCGGGGCTCAGCGCACTGCTCGGTGTGCTGACCGTCATCGTCGTGGTCGTCGGACTGTTCGTCTCATCGGCGATTTCGGCCGATAACGAGAAGAAGAGACACGGTCCGTCGGCCTACACCCCGCCGACGCCCAGCTACACCTACACGCCGCCGACATCGGCGACGACCTCATCACCCAGCCCGACATCGCGCACCGCATCGCCGTCCACAACGGGAGCGGCAGCGCCGACCACGACGAAACCCGCTGGGCCGCAACCGGTTGCCAAGCTCGGCGAGAATCCGCTGTTCAGTGATGACAACAGCGGGCTGATCAACGTCGACTGCGACTACCCGGCCTGGGCCGCGACGACCGCCGCGGCCACCCGGTTCTTCCAGGCCGCAGCCGACTGCCTGGACAAAAAGTGGCGACCTGCCTTGCAGGGCGCGAATCTGCCGTTCTCCAGTCCGGGTCTGAGTGTGCCCGCTCGAGCGTCGGACGCGACTTCCCCGTGTACTTCGGCCAGTAGCAGCTTCGCGGCGTTCTATTGTTCGACGAACCACACGATCTACATGCCCATGGACAAGATCCAGGTCGAGAAGTATGGCGACGACGTGGTGATCTATCTGGCAGTTTTCGCGCACGAATACGGCCATCACGTGCAGGCGCTCTCCGGAATATCGCAGCGGATGAACACCGAGCGCAATGACGCGGGCACCCGCAGTGCGCTCGGACTGGAGTTGTCGCGCCGGATGGAGCTCGAGGCGGACTGCTTTTCCGGAATGTACGTCGGCACATCGACGTACGAGGGCGTCTTCACAGTGGCGCAGTTGACGCACGCCACACAGGACCAGGTCGGGCGCGGCGACCGGCAGGGTGACGCGCGTGATCACGGCACTGGGCAGAACCAAGCCAACTGGTTCACACAGGGGCACAAGTACGACAGGACATTCCAGTGCAACACTTGGAAGGCTCCCTCGGACGAGGTTTCGTAGCAACCACTTTCGAGTGGAGGTCGATATCCGAAAGGAAAACGCCTGGCTCTCGCCCTACCGAATCGGTGCGGTTCGTACCGATTCGGCGGTGACGTCAGCCAGGCGTGGCGCAGTTGCTGCTCCGATCAGTGATCGCCGCCGTGCGGCTGACCGAAATGCCCCTCGCCGAAGCGTCGCGGCGAATGCCCGTGCACGCCTTCGGCATACGCGGTCTCGGCATGCAGTGCGAAGTCGATGCCCGCGGTCTCGTCGTCCTTGCTGACCCGGAATCCGAGGAACCGGTCGATGCCCTTGCCGAGTACGAAGGTAACGGTGAACGCGTAGGCCGCGACCGCCAGCACGCCGACCAGCTGCTTGCCGAGCTGTGTGAATCCGCCACCGTAGAACAGACCCTCGACGCCACCGGTCATCACCTGATTGGCCAGCAGGCCGATCAGCAGCGTGCCGACAACGCCGCCGACGAAGTGCACGCCGACCACGTCGAGCGAATCGTCGTAGCCCGCCTTGAACTTCCAGCCCACCGCGAACGAACACACCACACCGGCCACCAGGCCGACGATGAGTGCGCCGAGGGTATTCACCGAACCGCACGACGGTGTAATCGCAACCAGTCCGGCCACCACACCGGAGGCCGCGCCGAAGGTGGTCGGCCGACCGTCGCGGATCTGCTCGACCGCGAGCCAGCCGAGCATGCCCAGACAGCCGGCCACCAAGGTGTTCAGGAATACCGCGGCCGCAATGCCATTCGCGCTCAGCGCGGATCCGGCATTGAATCCGAACCAGCCGAACCACAGCAGGCCGGCGCCGAGCAGCACGAACGGCAGGTTGTGCGGGCGCATCGCATCGGTCTTGAAGCCGACGCGCGGGCCGAGCACGAGCGCAAGTGCCAGCGCGGACACGCCGGAGGCGATCTCGACGACCATGCCGCCCGAGTAGTCGAGCGCGCCGAAGGAGGCCAGCCAGCCGTCCGGACCCCACACCCAATGCGCGATCGGCACGTAGACCACCAGCGCCCACAGCGGGACGAAGACCATCCAGCCGGAGAATTTCGCGCGGTCCGCGATCGCGCCGCTGACCAGCGCCGCGGTCAGGATCGCAAAGGTCAGCTGGAAGGTGGCGAACAGCAGTTCCGGAATCGTGCCGTGTACGGAATTCGGGTCGATGCCAGCCATACCGAAGTGGTCGAGGTTACCGATCAGGCCGCCGCCCGCATCCGCGCTGAAGGCGAGGCTGTAACCGGCGAGCAACCAGACCACGGTCACCAGTGGAATCGCGATGAAGTTCATCATCAGCATGTTGAGCACGCCGGTCGAGCGCACCATCCCGCCGTAGAAAATCGCCAGACCGGGCGTCATCAGCAGCACCATGGCCGTGCTGACGAGCAGCCAGGCGGTGGCCGCGGGATCGATGGTTGAGGACACGGGGTAACTCCTTCCACGCGTGTATGCGTTGCGAAGAAATTACCGAATGCTCACAGCCGCCCTGAGCACCGCTAGGGCTATCGGCCCAGACAGTTCAGCGCCGCGACTTCTTGGCCAATGCCCGCAGGCCCCGGCGACCGGGCACCGGAAGGTCCTCGCGCACCGCCACCCATTCGGCCGTGGTGAGCCACCGCTGCTGGATGCGCGCGTCGGCAGTGTCGTGGAACAGCCGGCGGCCGCGATCGTCGCGCAGTTCGCGAGCGAGGGTGGACCAGCGCGGCGGGCGTTCGTATTCGGCCAGGTAGTCGTTGAGGTAGCTCGCCACGATCGTGCCGATCGTATTGACCGGCCGCAGCGAGACCCGGTTGCCGTATTTGGCGGAATAGAAGCGCCTTGCTGCGCACAGGGACCCGAGGTTTGCATTGGAGGCGATCCACCCGGCCCGCTGCGCCCGCTCGACCAACCAGAGATGTTTGACCGCGGTCGGTGCGATATCGCCGATCCGTTCCCGGATAAGCGTCATCACCGGTTCGGACTGCAGCACGTCGCGGCGGGTGGGGCCGGAGCCGTGCGCGAGCCAATAATCCTCGGCCAGGCGGGCCAGCACCCGGCCGAAGTCGTCGATGCTGCGCTGGGCCCGGCGACCGAGGCGTTCGATGCGCTCGGCCTCGCGGCGCATCTCGTTTTGGGCCGTAAGGGTCCGGATCGCCGCCATGGTCGGCACCTGGCCGCGTTCCAATAGCTCGAGGATGGCCGCGGCGGTCGACGGATCGGCGGCGGCGGTCACCGGCAGCGAATCGCGCTTGATCGCGAAGTCCTGCGGGCTGATCGCCCGGCTGAGCAGGTCGACGGCGGCATGGTCGTCGGCGAAGTCAGTGCTCGAAAGCCAGGCGGCGGCGATGTCGTCACACGACGTCACGGTGGAAATTTCCTCCGGTGGAAGCGGTGTGAATGCGGCGGAGAACGCCCTGAATCGTGGGAAGTCAGGTTGTGTCCCGGTCGGGATGAGGGACCGGCCGGGACCACCAACCTGATGAAGGTTTGGCTACCGAAGTTGCCGCTAACCACGGTAGCCAGGCAATTGCGTAGATGTCATCCCGGTTGACAGATTCGTTATCTCTGCAAATCGGCCGCGAACCAGGGCATGAGTTCAAATAATCGACGCGAATGACACTGCGCGAGGGCCAAAATTGCCTGTTCGTCCGTTGTTGATCTTCGATAGCTCCGGCGTTGCCACCCTCGGCGCTGATCAGTGGGGGCTAACAAAGGTTTGGGAATCTTGTGATCTGCGTCACATATCTGGCGCGAAACGCCCGGCAGTACGCCGCGCCCGGCCTGTCGGTCGGCGGGAATGGGCATTGTCGGTGGGCGCCGGTAACCTCTGGCCGTGGCTCTGTACCGGAAGTACCGACCGGCAACGTTCGCTGAAGTGGTGGGTCAGGAGCACGTCACCGACCCGCTGAGTACCGCGCTCGACACCGGTCGCATCAGTCATGCCTACCTGTTCTCCGGCCCCCGGGGCTGTGGCAAGACCTCCTCGGCGCGCATCCTCGCGCGCTCGTTGAACTGTGTGCAGGGTCCGACCTCGACACCGTGCGGCGTCTGCCCGTCGTGTGTGGCCCTCGGTCCGGGTGGTCCGGGCAATCTCGATGTGATCGAGCTGGACGCCGCCAGTCACGGTGGTGTCGACGACACCCGCGAATTGCGTGATCGGGCCTTCTACGCGCCCGCGGAGTCGCGCTATCGGGTGTTCATCGTCGATGAGGCGCATATGGTCACCACCGCGGGCTTCAACGCGTTGCTCAAGATCGTCGAGGAGCCGCCGGCCCACCTGATCTTCATCTTCGCCACCACCGAGCCGGACAAGGTGCTGCCGACCATCCGCTCGCGCACGCACCATTACCCGTTCCGGCTGCTGCCGCCCGCGACCATGCGGGGACTCCTGGGGAAGATCTGCGAGCAGGAGCATGTGCGGGTCGAAGAAGCGGTGTATCCGCTGGTGATTCGCGCAGGTGGCGGGTCGCCGCGCGACAGCTTGAGCGTGCTCGACCAGTTGCTCGCGGGCGCGGGCCCCGAGGGGGTCACCTATGCGCGGGCCGTCTCACTGCTCGGCGTCACCGATATCGCGCTGATCGACGACGCGATCGACGCGCTCGCCGCCAGCGATGGTGCCGCGCTCTTCGGCACCATCGATCGCGTCATGGAGGCGGGCCACGACCCACGCCGCTTCGCCGTCGACCTGCTGGAGCGCCTGCGCGACCTCATCCTGCTGCAGGCCGTCCCCGACGCCGTCGACCGCGCCCTGGTCTCCGGTCCCGGCGATGTCCTGGACCGCATGCGCGAACAGGCCGAACGCACCGGCCCGGCCACGTTGGCCAGGCACGCCGAACTCCTGCACGAGGGTCTCGGCGAAATGCGCGGTGCCACCGCCCCGCGCCTGCTGCTCGAAATCGTCTGTGCCCGCATGCTCCTGCCTTCGGTCTCCGACGCCGAATCGGCCACCTTGCAACGCCTGGAGCGCCTCGAGCGCGGCATTGCGACCGGCGCGATCGCGCCCAGCGCCGTACCCGCCCCCGCCCCCGCCGCCGACACATCGTCTGCCTCGCCCCAGGCCGCGCCTCAGTCGGCACCGCCGCGCGCGGCCAACGAGGCCCCACGGCGCCGCGGCGCGGAACTCCTCGCCGCCGCACGCCGCGAAAAGGATGCGACCCGCGCGGGCGCGAGCCCAGCGAGCGCCCCGCAGGCTGCTGC
>NZ_JBEXUI010000017.1:79617-176620 GCF_040614395.1 Nocardia sp. NPDC005998
CTCCGACGCAGGCTGCTGCTCCGACGCAGGCTGCTGCTCCGACGCAGGCTGCTGCTCCGACGCAGGCTGCTGCTCCGACGCAGGCTGCTGCTCCGACGCAGGCTGCTGCTCCGGGGCCGCGTCTGCCCGCGGAGCGTGCCGCGGCCGCTGAGCAGCATTCGGCCGCCGGGCTCGGTGCGGCGTCGGATGAGGTCGTCGGTGCGGGCGGTGCCGTTGTGGCGCAGCCTGTTGAGGAGACTGCGCGGCAAGCTGTTGGCGACGAACAGAGCGCCGCTGCTGGACGGCAGTCGGACCGCGAGCAGGGGGACGCGGGGCCGGAGTTCGCCTTTGTGCCGGTCGATACGGCTGGACCGGAGGTGGCCGCGCCGCCGCTGGCGGCCGAGTCCGGAGACCGCGTCGTCGCGGATCCGACCGGGGGCGAGTCTGCTGGTGCGGCGGGTTCGTCGGCCGGTGCCGGGTTGCTGGAATCCGAAGGGACACAGGCGGTTTCCGAGACAACCGCACCCACAGGGCGCGACTACGCACGGTCCACCGGTGCTGGCGCGGCGTCATTGTCGGCTCAACGGTCCGACCAGGCTGACGCAGAACGGGTGGCGTCCGCGGCCGGGGCATCGGCGCAAGCGAGCGCGCCGACGACCGGTGCGGGTGCGGGTGGTGCTGCCGTGCCGCAAGGTGCCGCCCGGCAGGGTGTCGCGGCGCAGCATGGACGCGCGGCGGACCAGGGTGTCGCGGCGGACCAGGGTGGCGCGGCGGACCAGGGTGGCGCGGCGGACCAGGGTGGTGCGGCGGACCAGGGTGGTGCGAGTACTGCTGGGGAGCAGCAGGGGGACGTGGATCTGTTGCGGGCAGTGGAGGGGGCCTGGGCGGATATTCGGGCGAAGGTTCGGGAGTTCGGGCCTACCGTGCAGGCGTTGTTGTCGGGGGCTTCGGTGGCGCGGATCGAGGGGGATGTGATCGTTTTCGCGCATCAGCACGCGCCATTGGCGCAGCGGCTGTCGGATCCGCGGAATGTGGAGGCGGTGCGGTCGGCGGTGCGGGCCGTGCTCGGCAGTGATCATCCGGTGCGCTGGGAGGCCGGTGGCGCCGCGCCGCGGCCGGCCGCCGCAGCGCAGAAGGCGGGCCGGGGGCGTGGCCAGACCGGGCAGCCGGCCGGGAGTGCGCCGGGACGTGAATCCGGCAACGCGACCGCCCGCGGTTCGGATGCGCCCGCGCCGCCGCGATTCTCGCGACCGAGTCAGGCCAGGGCCGCCGATACCGCGACCGGCGGTGCGCAGCGACCCGCACCGGGCGGCGAAGCCCGGCAGTTCCGCGGCGACGACGATATTCCGCCGCCCGACTACCCCGATCTACCGGATGACCCGGGTCCGATGGACTACCCGCCGATCGACGGCGTCCCACCGCCCTCCACGCCGGAGGAGGAGCAGGAGATGCTGGCTGAATCACAGACCCCGGTGGCGCCGGGGGATCGGCGCGACCCGGATGAGGTCGCCTTGGAGTTGCTCAAAAGTGAGCTGGGTGCCACACGACTCGATGGTTGACAACCGGCGTTCACAAGACGTTAAGTTAACCGGAGTTCGCACACAACGGTAGTATGAACGGGTGGCCGCGAACTGCGGTATCGCGACGTTCTATCGTATGCCCAGGGCTACTGGGCGGTAGGAATCGCGATTACCGCTGCTTGTCGGCTTTTGTACAGCGTTAGGACGACCGGGTTCCGGCCCGGTCGGCGAGGTCTCCCGCGGCCACGCCGCAAACGTGGTGTCGCTGCACAACGCGCTCGAACGGATGACGTTCGGACGCTGCATAGAGCGTGGATGGACGCATGTTCGCCCCCGCCGCACCCCAAGGAAGGAAATACTCCGATATGACCACAGAGGCCTACATTTACGAGGCCATCCGCACTCCACGTGGCCGCGGCAAGAAGACCGGTTCGCTGCACTCGGTGAAGCCGATTGATCTGACGGTTGGTCTGATCCAGGAGCTGCGCGTTCGCTTCCCCAACCTCGACGAGGACCGGATCTCCGACATCATCCTCGGCGTCGTGACCCCGGTCGGCGACCAGGGCATGGACATCGCCCGCACCGCGGTCACCGTGGCCGGTATGCCGGATACCGTCGGCGGCTTCCAGATCAACCGCTTCTGCGCCTCCGGCCTCGAGGCCGTGAACCTGGCCGCGCAGAAGGTCCGCTCGGGCTTCGACGACCTGGTCATCGCCGGTGGCGTCGAGTCCATGTCCCGGGTGCCGATGGGCTCCGACGGCGGCGCCTGGGCACTGGACCCGGCCACCAACTACGACACCTACTTTGTGCCGCAGGGTGTTTCGGCCGACCTCATCGCCACCATCGAGGGCTTCAGCCGCGACGACGTCGACGCCTACGCGGTGCGCTCGCAGGACCTCGCCGACAAGGCGTGGACCGGTGGCTACTTCACCAAGTCCGTTGTTCCGGTCAAGGACCAGAACGGCATCATCGTGCTCGACAACGACGAGCACCGCCGCGCCGGCACCACCGCCGAGGACCTGGCCAAGCTGAACCCGTCGTTCGCCATGGTCGGTGAGATGGGCGGCTTCGACGCGGTCGCGCTGCAGAAGTACCACTTCGTCGAGAAGATCAACCACGTCCACCACGGCGGCAACAGCTCGGGCATCGTCGACGGTGCCGCGCTGGTGCTGGTCGGTACGGAAGAGGCGGGCAAGGCCTCGGGCCTGACCCCGCGTGCCCGCATCGTCGCCACCGCCACCAGCGGCGCCGACTCCACCATCATGCTCACCGGCCCGACCCCGGCCGCGCACAAGGCGCTGGCCAAGGCCGGTCTGTCGGTCGATGACATCGACCTGTTCGAGATCAACGAGGCCTTCGCCTCGGTGGTGCTGAAGTTCCAGAAGGACCTGCAGATCCCGGACGAGAAGCTGAACGTCAACGGCGGCGCCATCGCGATGGGCCACCCGCTCGGTGCCACCGGCGCGATGATCACCGGCACCATGGTCGACGAGCTGGAGCGCCGCAACGGCCGCTACGCGCTGATCACCCTGTGCATCGGCGGCGGCATGGGCGTTGCCACCATCATCGAGCGCGTCTAACCCCAACCGACAGCTGAGAATTCAAGGAGACACAGAGCTGTGAGCGAGACCAACATGATCGGTTGGGAGCAGGATTCGGACGGCATCGTCGTTTTGACGATGGACGACCCGAACCAGGGCGCCAACACGATGAACGAGCTGTACAAGAAGTCCATGACCGCGACCGTGGACCGGCTCGAGGCCGAGAAGGACAACATCACCGGTGTGGTGCTGACCTCGGCCAAGAAGACCTTCTTCGCGGGTGGCGACCTGAAGAACATGATGAAGGTCGGCCCGGAAGACGGCCAGGCCCTCATGGAGGAGCTGGGCACCATCAAGTCGGCGCTGCGTCGGCTGGAGACCCTCGGCAAGCCGGTCGTTTCCGCGATCAACGGCGCGGCCCTCGGCGGCGGCCTGGAGATCACCCTGGCCACCCACTACCGCATCGCGGCCGATGTGCCGGGCGTGCAGCTCGGTCTGCCCGAGGTGAGCCTGGGCCTGCTGCCCGCCGGCGGCGGTGTCACCCGCACCGTGCGCATGCTCGGCCTGCAGGGCGCGCTCATGCAGGTTCTGCTGCAGGGCAACAAGTACCGCCCGGGCAAGGCCAAGGAGATCGGCCTGATCAACGAGGTCGTCGGCTCGATCGAGGAGCTGGTGCCCGCCGCCAAGGCGTGGATCAAGGCCAACCCCGAGGGCGGCGTGCAGCCGTGGGACAAGAAGGGCTTCAAGATCCCGGGCGGCACGCCGTCTACGCCCGCATTTGCCGCCAACCTCCCGGCCTTCCCGGCCAACCTGCGCAAGCAGCTCAAGGGCACCAACATGCCCGCACCGCGCGCCATCATGGCGGCCGCGGTCGAGGGTGCGCAGGTCGATATCGACAACGCGTCGCTGATCGAATCGCGCTACTTCGTCTCGCTGCTGACCGGCCCGGTCGCGAAGAACATGATCCAGGCGTTCTTCTTCGACCTGCAGTCGATCAACAACGGTGGTTCGCGGCCCAAGGATGTCCCGAAGAAGGAGATCCGCAAGGTCGGCGTGCTCGGCGCGGGCATGATGGGCGCGGGTATCGCCTACGTCTCGGCCAAGGCGGGCTACCAGGTCGTGCTCAAGGACGTCACCATCGAGGCGGCCGAGCGCGGCAAGAACTACTCCGAGAAGATCGAGGCCAAGGCGCTGTCCCGCGGTAAGACCACCGAGGAGAAGTCAAAGGCGCTGCTGGACCGGATCAAGCCGACCGCGGATGCGGCCGACTTCGCCGGTGTCGACTTCGTCATCGAGGCCGTCTTCGAGAACACCGAGCTCAAGCACAAGGTGTTCCAGGAGATCGAGGACATCGTCACCCCGGACGCGCTGCTCGGCTCGAACACCTCCACCCTGCCGATCACCGGTCTCGCGACCGGCGTGAAGCGCCAGGAGGACTTCATCGGCATCCACTTCTTCTCGCCGGTCGACAAGATGCCGCTGGTGGAGATCATCAAGGGTGAGAAGACCTCGGACGAGGCGCTGGCCCGGGTGTTCGACTACACCCTCGCGATCAAGAAGACCCCGATCGTCGTCAACGACAGCCGCGGTTTCTTCACCTCGCGGGTGATCGGCACCTTCGTCAACGAGGCGATCGCCATGCTGACCGAGGGCATCGAGCCCGCGACCATCGAGCAGGCGGGTCTGCAGGCGGGCTACCCGGCCGCGCCGCTGCAGCTCTCGGATGAGCTGAACCTCAAGCTCATGCAGAAGATCGCCAAGGAGACCCTCGAGGCCGCCGCGCACGGCGACGCCACCCTGGGCAAGAAGCGTCACCCGGCTCAGGACGTCATCGACTACCTGGTCGAGCAGGGTCGTCCGGGCCGCCTGGAGAAGGCAGGCTTCTACGACTACGACGAAGACGGCAAGCGCATCGGCATCTTCCAGGGCCTGCGCGAGCACTTCAAGACCACCGCCGGTTTCGGTGTGCCGCTGCAGGATCTGATCGACCGCATGCTGTTCATCGAGGCGATCGAGACCCAGAAGTGCTTCGACGAGGGTGTGCTGATCACCACCGCCGACGCCAATATCGGCTCGATCTTCGGCATCGGCTTCCCGGCCTGGACCGGTGGTGTGCACCAGTTCATCGTCGGTTACCCGGGTGGCCAGGCGGCCTTCGTCGAGCGCGCCGACTACCTCGCCAAGACCTACGGCGAGCGCTTCGAGGTTCCGGCCTCGCTGCGCAAGTAGTCTCGCGGTAATTCGCAACGCGCCGTAGCGACTGCTTGCAGGTCGCTCGAAAAGGTCAGCCCGCCACCGCTTTTCGCGGTGGCGGGCTTTCGCCGTTTCGGGCGGAAACGCGGCGTGAGCGATCCCCCTTGGCAAGACTTCTGAAAAAGTTCAGAATGGAGCCATGGTTACCGAAGTTCAGTGGAGCGAGCTACAACGTGATCCCAAAGAGGTCGCGCGGCTGGCCGACCAGGGCGACGTTCGGGTTCGGCGTCGCGACGGTGTACCGCTGCTGCTGATCCGCGAGGATCGTGCACAGTCCCTGTCGGAAGGTTCTGTCGCCGCCGCGCGAGCGCTGCGAAATGTGCTGGTGCACCTGCCCGCCGATATCGCCGCCCGAGCACTGCTCGACGAGTTTCCCTGGGTCGACGTGCTGCCTGTCGAGGCCAAGGCGCGGTTCGTCAAAGACTTCGCCAGGGCCTTTCAGGCGTCAGCGGAACTCGGCGAGTGGTCGGTGCTGGCGCAGACCGTTCAGGAGTGGCGAAGCACAGCCACCATCTATGCCGATCCAGCACTCGCCGAACAGCTTTCCGGGCCACTGGACGACGACTTCGGCCCGGTACCCCAACCGGTCGGGGAGGAATGACCCCATGCCCGCTAAGCGTGGAGACCGGGTCGCGCCACCAGCACGACCCGGCATGTGGGAGGCGCGCTTCGCAACATCAGAGGCCGCGAAGGGCTGGGAGGAGCTATGCCGTACGGCGCGCTCCAACACTTGGGAAGCCTGGATCGTGCTGACCGAACGGCCGACAACACCGGAGAACTCGGCGCGTCAGCACCGTCTGCGGGATGCCTTCGCCTCCCGGCTGATCGGCGGAAATGTCTTGGAGCAGTGGCAGTATGAGGTCACCGCGGGTGGTCGCATCTGGTATTGCCCTGATCCTGACAAGCGGACCGTGTGGCTGGTGCTCGCATGCTCCGGTCATCCGAAGCGGACCGAGTGATCGCTCGATCCCACGAAACTCCTGGTCCTGGAACGCTCTTTCGTGGTCGGCGTCGGCAATGAGATCCGCATCGACGAGGCCGATGCCAGTGACGCGAACAATATCCTTGATGCGCCGCTCGACAATGCCCGTCCGGTCGCCAAGCGTCTGTTGGTCGACCTCGCCGTTCTCGGCCTGGATCCGATCGACAATCTCGAGGGCATGACCTGGGGGCCTCGCCTGCGATCGGGTGCGCGAACCTTGATCCTGGTCAGCGACAACAACTTCGCCGACCAGCAGGTCACCCAGATCGTTGCGCTGGCCCTCCACTAGGAGCCCTATCGCATCTGCGGTGGCGCTCAGCTGGGGCGCAGATCCTCGGCTGCCTGGTAGTACGCATCGGCGGCGCGGGTGAAGTAGTCGAACAGCACCTCGCGCTGTTCGGCGGAATAGCCGCCGATGATTTCGCCGATGCGGCGGCGCGCGGGGGCCAGGATCTCGTCGAGATCGGCTGGCTTGTCGATCAATTCGACAATGACCTTGCGGCGGTCGCCGGGCACGGGGACGCGGCGCACATAGCCCGCGTCCTCCAGGCGATCAATGAGACGGGTGGTCGGGCCGGTGGTCAGTCCGCTGCGGGCGCCGAGTTCTCCGGGGGTCATGGCGCCGTTGAGTTCCAGGATGTTGAGCGCGTAGAGGTCTGTCGCGCCCAGGTCGACGGCTCGGGCGCCCGCCTGTCCGTGCAGCATGACCGCGCTCAGATAGCGGCGGTAGACCTCGCTCGCGTCGGGGCGCATCGGCGGTGTTGACACGGATACCTCCAGCTTCTAATCTCTTCTTCAACGAAGAGACTTCTTCGACGAAGAAAGCTCTTGTAAGAAGAAATCTAACACGGAGGACCATCATGCGCGGCACCGACACCAATGCGGACACCCAGGCCATCCAGGACGTGCTCACGGAATTGATCGAGGCGTGGGGGCGCGGTGACGCCGACGCCTACGGCGCGGTCTTCACCGAAGACGCCACCTACACAAGCTTTCTCGGCACGCTCTACCGCGGTCGCGCCGATATCGCCGCCTCGCACCGTGCCCTGTTCGGCAGCGTCCTGAAGGGCACCCGGCTGGCCGACGACATCGTCGACATCCGCTTCTACGGACCGGACACCGCCGTGGTCAACAGCCACGGCGACACCTACAAGGGCCAGCCCAAGCGCACCGATCAGCTGAGCAAGACCCAGACCTACACCCTGGTCCGTCGTGAGGGTCGCTGGCTGATCGCCGCCTTCCAGAACACCAAGCGCAACAAGCTCATGGAGCGCATCACCTACCTGTCCACCCCCGCCGCCCGCCCGTCCGCCGAACGCTGAACTCCCCCTGCCGTTTTCGCCAGAAGGACCTGCCATGAACGCCCCAGAGCGCAAGCCGCGCAATCGCCGCCGCATCGTCTCCCGCATCCTCGCCGCCTCCGCCATCACCCTCGGCGTCGCCGCGGGCGGCGGTTAACGACGCGGCCCGCCGCCGAGCGCTGAGCGGTTGGCACCCGCCGCGTGGTCGGAGCCACGCTGTTTCGAAAGCCACGCACTCCGGTTGATACCGCGCTACGTTGGAGTGTGCGCAGGCATATCGGGCATCGCGGGATCGTTTCGCGATGTCCGATGTCGGTGTGTTTGTTGATCGCCGGTGACGCCGATTCGATATGAGTTCGAGGTGGTCACGTGAATCCACAGATGCGTTCGGGCAAGGCAAGCCCCGAATCGACTCCGGCCGAATCGGACACTCAGCGACATGCGCCCATCGAGATGGTCGACGAGCTGGAGGCGATGGGCCTGTCGAGTGCCGTCGAGATCGGCCGGGGCGGGTTCGGGGTGGTGTACCGCTGTGTCCAGTACGCACTGAACCGGGTGGTCGCGGTGAAGGTGCTGTCCGAGGAGATCGACGCGGAGAGCCGCGAACGATTCCTGCGCGAAGAACAGGCGATGGGACGGGTGTCCGGGCATCCGAATATCGTCGACATTCTCCAGGTCGATGTCACCCCGACTGGTCAGCCGTTCATTGTCATGCCCTATTGCACCCGCGGATCGCTGGAACAGCTCATCCGCGAACAGGGGCCGCTCACCTGGGCGGATTCCCTGCGTGCCGGGGTGAAGCTGGCCGGTGCCATCGAGAGCGCACATCGTGCCGGGATTCTGCACCGCGACGTCAAACCAGCGAATGTGCTGCTCAGCGCCTACGGTGAACCACAGCTGACCGATTTCGGTATCGCCAGGATCCCGGGTGGTTTCCGCACCTCGAGCCGGTTGATCACCGGCTCACCCGCCTTCACCGCCCCCGAGGTGCTCAAGGGTGCTGAGCCGACGGTCCGTTCCGATGTGTACGGGCTCGGGTCGACGCTGTTCGCGTTGCTGACCGGACACGCCGCCTTCGAGCGGCTGTCGGGGGAGAAGGTGATCGCGCAATTCCTGCGGATCACCACCCAGCCGGTGCCGGATCTGCACGGTCACGACATCCCCGACGATGTCGTCGACGCCATCCAGTACGCGATGAACACCGACGCGAGTGAGCGGCCCGCCTCGGCATTCGAATTCGGTGAGCAGCTGCGCGCGGTGCAGAGTGCACACGACCAGATGCCCGATGAGATGGCGCTATTGGATACCACGGTGGTTCTGGGTGAGCCGGATCATGCGGACGTGACCGAATCCACCTCGACGCGGCCCGCGGTCACCGCACGCCGCAGTTGGCCATTGACATTGCGTCCCGCGGTATCTCGGCATCCGGACAATTCGAGCTCGGCCGTGCCGACACTGCCGCCGACGGCGACGACGAAATTCCGCCCGCCGACCCCGGCCCGCGACCCGGTGCCGCGCCCGCGCCTGCTGGATACGCTGCGCGCCGGTGGCCGTCGCAGGCTCGCGGTGATCCATGCACCGGCCGGATTCGGCAAGAGCACATTGGCCGCGCAATGGCGCACCGAACTCTCCGATGCCGGGGTCGCGGTGGCCTGGCTCGGTGTGGATCAGGACGACGATAACGAGATCTGGTTTCTGGCCCACCTCATCCAGGCGATCCGCCGGGTCCGCCCGGATATCGGCGAGGGTTTGGACCAGGTGCTCGAGGAACGGCCCGCCGATGCGGTCGCCTTCGTCATCTCCACCCTGATCGATGAGATCCATGCCAGCGGCTCCACCGTTGTGGTGATCGTGGACGACTGGCATCGGGTCGGCGATGCCGGCGTGCATCGGGCGATGGATACCTTGCTGGACAATGGATGTCACCATCTGCGCTTCGTGGTGACCAGCCGCGAACAGTCCGGCCTGCCGACCAGCCGGATGCGGGTGCACGACGAACTGGTCGAAATCGGCTCATCGGCGCTGCGCCTGACCACGGCGGAGACCGAGGATATTCTGGTGCGGCGCAATGGTTTCGCACTCACCGACAACCAGGTGGAGCAGATCCACGCGACCACCGACGGCTGGCCCGCCGCCATCCAGCTGGTGAGTTTGTCATTGCGCGGCAATATCGATCCGGATCGGTTGATCGCCAATCTCGCCGAGGGCAGTCACGGCATTCGCGAGTATTTGGCCGAGAATGTGCTGAACACGCTCGAACCCAGGATGCTCGACTTCCTGACCTCGATCTCGATCACCGAGCGCGTCAGCGGTTCGCTGGCCTCGGCGCTGTCGGAGGATCCGGACGGTGAACAGCTGCTGGAGCAGGCCGAACAGCGAGAGTTGTTCGTGCGGCGCATTGCCCACGATCCCGAGTGGTTCCGGATGCAGCCGCTGTTCGCCGAACATCTGCGGGCGCGGTTGGAGCGTTCCGACCCGGCCGAGCTGCGGGCATTGCACCGCAAGGCATCCCGCTGGTACGCCGAACACCAGCTATTGCGCAAGTCGGTCGATCACGCGCTGGCGGCGACGGATCTGAAGATGGCCCTCGACCTGCTCGAGAGCGGCGGCATGGACCTCATCGACAAGTCCCGGCTCGCGACGCTGCTGGGCACGGTATCGAAACTGCCGGTGCAGCAAGTGGCTTCGCGATCCAAACTGCTGATGGCAGTCGCCAGGGCGAATGTGAATCTGCAGCAGTCCAGTGCGGCCCGGACCGCTTTGAGCCGATTGTCCAATGTGCTGGCGCGCGGGTCCGCCAGCGATGACGATGTGGTCCGGCAGCGCTGTGAGGCGGCAGTGCTCGCGGCCTCGGACCAGATCGCACGCGACCACACCGAGGGTGTACTGGACCGGGTGGCCGACTGTCTGGAAAAGCCCGACGAACTGCCCGCGTGGACCGTATCGACCGCGGCGAATCTGATCTCTTTCGTGCGACTGTGCGAATTCGATTTCGACGGCGCCCGCGAAATCCAGGAGTGGGCCGCCCCGTATCACGCCCGATCCAAGGATCCGCTCGGCGTGGTATTCGGCCTGTGCGGACAGGGTGCCGCGGCCTATGAACAACTCGATATCGCCACCGCCACAGGCTGTTTCCAACAGGCATGGGAGACCGCGCGGGAGCGGTCGGGGCCGCGCTCACATGCCGTGCGGGTGGCCGCCGCGCTGGTCGGTGAGATGAATTACCGCCGAGGCGAACTCGATACCGCTGATCGGCTGCTCGACGACAGCCACGAATTGGTCACCCGGGTCGGTCCGGTCGACTTCCTGATCTCCACCTTCGTGATCGGCGCTCGGGTCAAGGCCGCGCTCGGCGATCTCTACACGGCCACCGCGCGTCTCGACGAGGGCGATCGAATCGCCACCGATAACCGGCTGATTCGGCTCGCCGCGCATATTCGCGCCGAGCGGCTGCGCCTCGGCCTGCTGACCGATACCGCGGCCCGGCGGGCTGCCGACGCCGCGTCCGGATACGAATCGGATATCTCCGGAACCATTCACCAGGCACATCGGATGACGGGTGCGGCGGCGCTGGCGGCGGAGGCGGAGGAGATCGCCGCCATCCGGGCGCTGCTGGCCGGACGTCAGCTGCGTTCGGATGATCGTGCGGTGCGCCGGGCCCGCGCACTGCACGGCCGGATGGTCGAACAGCAGCGCCCCCGTGCGGAATTGGATACCGCACTGCTGTTGGCCGAATGTCTGGCCGCCTCCGGCTGGGTCGGCGAGGCCACCGGACTGCTGCTGCCCGCCGCGGCCACCTGTGCCGAACACGGCTGGACCATGCCACTTTTGGATGCGGGCCCCGGTGTGCTGTCCATCCTGGGGGTGCTGCGCACCGAAATGCGTGGCACACCGGGACAAACCGGAGATACCGCACTGCCCGCCCTATTCCTGGATGAACTCCTCGGCTAGGACGGGCAGTCGCGGGGTAATGGTTACGGCTGCCACCATGGCCGCAGCGGCAGACCGGATTCGCCGTTCGGGCCGAGTTTGACGCCGAGCACCTGGTGCAGCTGAACCACATTGCGCTGGAAGCCGAGTCGGCAACCGGCCATGTACAGGCCCCACACCTTCGCGGTGCCCTCGCCGACCTCCGCGACGCACGCATCCCAGTTGGTGACCAGATTCTTACACCATTCGTGCAGGGTGAGCGCGTAGTGCTCGCGCAGATTCTCCTCGTGCGTCACCTCGAGGCCGACATTCTGGATCTCGGAGATGATCCGGCCCGAGCCGATCAGTTCGCCGTCCGGGAAGACATAGCGGTCGATGAAGTCACCGGCCTTGGTGGTCCGGGTGTTGTCCGGCCGGGTGATGGAGTGGTTCAGGAACAGGCCACCCTCGCGCAGCTTGCTCTTGATGTAGTCGAAGTAGAACGGGTAGTTGTGCACACCGATGTGTTCGGTCAACCCGATCGACGAGACGGCGTCGAAGCCGACCTCCGGAATATCGCGGTAATCGGAGTGCCGCACCTCGGCCAGCTCCGACAGTCCCTGTTCGGCGATCCGCTGCTGCGCCCACTCCGCCTGTTCCGCGGATAGTGTCGCGCCGATGACCTTGACGCCGCGCTTGGCCGCATAGCGCACCATGCCGCCCCAGCCGCACCCGATATCGAGCAGGCGGTCGCCCTCCTTCAGCCGCAGCTTGTCGAAGACCAGGCGGTACTTGTTCTCCTGGGCCTGCTCCAGCGTCCAGTTCTCGTCCTGATAGACCGCGCAGGTGTAGGTCATCGAGGGGCCGAGGACGTATTCGTAGAAGGTGTTCGAGACGTCGTAGTGGTGGTGGATGGCCTCGGCGTCGCGAGTCTTGGAGTGCCGCAGGCCTTCCAGTGCGATCCGGCGCCACCGCGGCAGCGTCTCCTGCGGGGGCGGTGCGATCGGTTTGAGCCGCTCCCATCCGAGCGAGCGGGCGATGGTGACCAGCGCCAGCGCCGAAGGACGACGGAACTTCAAGCCGTCCATCGCCTTCAGAATGTTGTACGGATCGCCGGGGTGGATGCCGGTGGCGGTCAGATCACCGGATATGTACGCGCGGGCCATGCCTAGGTCGCCGGGCGCGGTCGCCAGGTAGTTGATGCCGCGCGGGGTCTTGATCTCCAGGCTGTATTCCGAATCCTCCGGTCCGGTCGTGCTGCCGTCGTAGGCGGTCAGCCGGATCGGGACATCGCCGTCGATCAGGGTCTCGAAGATCTCGGCAATGCTGAGTTTTGTCCCGAGGTCCGCGAAGACATCGGAACGGTCCTTGAATGTAGTCATTTGCGTTGCACCGCCTTCGAATACAAATCCAGCAATCGCTGGTCCGGGTCGTAGCGCTTCTTCAATTCGGTGTAGGTTTCGCCGCCGTACAGGGCCGCGAATTCATCTTCGCCGTAATAGGAATCCGAGTACAGGGATTTGTGACCGTCGAATTCGGACACCGTCCGCTCGATGGCGCGGTTGGCCGTGCCCTCCTGCTGACCGGCGACGGTCGGGACCGCGGACCAGAATCCGACATTGACGTAGGTCCGGTTGGGCGCCAATGGATACAGCGGCCACGGGCGGGCATCGGTCGCCGCCGTTGTTTCCCGCAGCCGCAGTGGGCACAGCCAGACCGGTTCGATCGGAATTTCGCGCAGGAACCATTCGACGAAGTCCGCGGTCCGCTCGACCGGCACCTCGATGTCCTGCACCACCCGCTCGCGCGGCAGGTTGCCCTGGCGGGCCTCCAGCTTGTCGCCGATGTGGTACTTGTGATCCAGCGCGATGAGCTTCCAGTAGAAACTGCTGCGGCGGTAGCGCTTCGGCCAGAACCGACGGATCTTCGGATTCTGCGTACCGAAGGCGCGCGAGCACCAGAACCAGTCGGTGTCCCAGCGCCACAGGTAGTCGTGGATGGTCAGTCGGTCACGCTTGGGTTGTGCGGAGTCGTGCTGGATGGACCGGTAGTAGATGTCCAGATCGGTGTAGTCGCTGACCGGGCCGGGCTCGTCGGTCTGGTGGCCCAGCGTCAGGTAGCTCTCGTCGGCGGTGAAGACCACGCCGTCGAGGTAGTCGACGGGTTCACCGTCGTAGGTCTTATCGGTGACGATCTGGGCCAGGGTGGATTCGAGTTCGCGCAGATCATGGAAGCGGATGTGGCGCAGCGCCACATAGGGCCGCACGGCCTCCAGTTCGATCTTCAGGCGGACCGAGTAACCGAGGGTGCCGTAGGAGTTCGGGAAGCCGCGGAACAGATCGGCGTGCTCGCCATCCGGTGTCGCGGTGATGATTTCGCCCGCGCCGGTCAGCACGTCCATCTCCAGTACCGACTCGTGTGGCAGGCCATTGCGGAACGAGGTGGACTCGATGCCGAGGCCGGTGACCGCGCCGCCGAGGGTGATCGTCTTGAGCTGCGGCACCACCAGCGGGGCCAGTCCGTAGGGCAGGGTGGCGGCGACCAGATCCTCGTAGGTGGTCATCCCGGCCACCTCGGCGGTCTTGGCCTCGGCGTCCACCGCGATGACCTTGGCCAGTCCGGAGACGTCGAGTCCGGGTGCGGTGTTCTTGGCCCTGGCCCGGAACAGATTCGAGGTCTTCTTCGCCAGTCGGACGTTGGCGTCGGTGGGTATTGCGCGATAACTGGCCAACAGTCGGTCCACACCCGCCCGATGCGCGGCGAAACCCGATTCGTGTGCGGCCGACGCGGGTCCGGCCTTCCCCAACAGACTCACTGCCACTCCTCGACGCTAATACGCACCGGTTCGCCGAGCCACTGCCATGACGTAGACGAGGGATAAATGTCACGGATCCGTTGCATCGGGAATATCAAGGACTCGCCGTATCAGTGCAGCGGTGATCCGGGCCGTGTTCGCTGCTCGTCGCGCGGGCTCCGCTCCCGCGTCGAGCAGCCGTTTCGCACGATGTATTGCATGGATCCCCTCCGGCGCAATCTGATCGAAGCCTAACAGTGTGGACCGGTCGGCGCGCGGTGATCAACATCGCGCCGCGCGGACCGACCTCGACGCCACGCAGCGCCGCCGACAGGGCAGGATAAGGGGGAAGCCGCGGGAGCGGAGCCGCGGAGCGACCGAACCGCGGGGAGCGAGCCCGCGGAGCGACCAGAAGACGCAGCCGGACAAGGAGCTCATTGTGGGACAGGTCAGCGCCAGCAGTTCGATCACCGTCGCGGCGGATCCGCAGCGCACACTCGAGGCCATCGCGGATTACGAGACGGTGCGTCCGCGCATCCTGTCCTCGCACTACCGCGACTACAAGGTGGTGGAGGGCGGCAAGGGGGCGGGCACCGTCGCCGAGTGGACCCTGCAGGCCACCGAGAAGCGTTCCCGCAATGTGCATGCGGTCGTTTCGGTTTCCGATTCCATCGTGACCGAACGGGATTCGAATTCGACGCTGGTGAACACCTGGACGGTGACGCCGGACGGTTCGGGTTCGCGGATAACCCTGCGTACCTCGTGGCAGGGCGCGGGCGGTGTCGCCGGCATCTTCGAGGGCATCTTCGCACCGTTGGGGCTGAAGAAGATTCAGGCCGAGGTGCTCGCGAATCTGGCGCGCGAACTCGCCTGAGACAACCGAATGGCCCGGCACCACACGTGCCGGGCCTTTCGATCAGGCGGCATATAGTTTGGCGGGCATCGAGCGGTAGGCGTGCAGGTTCCGCAGGGGATGCGGGATCGGCGGGCCGTCCAGGCGCAGATCCGGGAACCGCTCGAAGAGGGCTCGCAGCGCGACGGTGCCTTCCAATCGGGCCAGCGTCGCTCCCAGGCAGCCGTGCATCCCGCTGCCGAACGAGAGATGGTCCCCGGCGTTGGCCCTGGTGATATCGAATCTTTCGGGATCGGGGAAGACTGCGGGGTCGTAGTTGGCGCCCGCCAACGACAGCAGTATCAGGGCACCGGATTTGACGCGCTGATCGGCGATGTCGACCTCGCAGCTCGCGACCCGGCCCGTCATCCGCACCGGACCGTCGTAGCGCAGGATTTCCTCGACCGCGCGCGGCCAGAGCTCCGGCTGCGCGGCCAACAGTTCCAGCTGGTCCGGATGACTTGTCAGCAGGGCGATTCCGTTGCCGAGCATATTCACCGTGGTCAAGAACCCGGCGTCCAGCAGTAGCGCCGCATTGGCCATCTGCTCCCGGCGGGTGAGCTCGCCACCCTTCACCAGCATGCTGAGCACGTCGTCGCCCGGTGCGGCGGTGAGCCTGTCGAGGTATTGGTTGAAGTACTGCTCGACCTCGGCCAGATCTTCGATGGCGTGGCGGTAGGTGGCCCAGCTCAGACCGCGTTCGAGCAGCGGCGCACCGCTGTCTCCCCACTTCAGCAGGGTCGCATGCATCTCGGCGGGCAACCCGAGGATCTCGGCGATGATCGCGACGGGCAGCTGTTGGCAGAAGTCGACGATCAGATCCGGCCGCGGCTTCGATTGCAGGTTGTCGAGCAGGTCATCGGTCACTTCGACAACCCGTTCCCGCAGTTCGGCGATCGCCTTCGGGGTGAATGCCTGCCCGACCAGGCGACGGTAGCGGGTGTGATCCGGCGGATCGGTCACCAGCATCGAGGGCGGTTCCGTGAGGTTGGGCAGCTCCGGATCCGTCTTGGTCATCACCCATTGGATCGGCTTGGGCAGGGCTCGATGGTTGGGCGTGACCACGCTGAAGCGACGGTCCCGCAGGATGAGTCGGCACACTTCGTAGTCCGCGGTCACGCGCGCCCCCGATATCGTGGGGATCCGGCCCCGCTGCCGGATCTGCTCCAGGTAGCTCGACGAGCCGAGCAGACGATCCGGACCGATCGCCATCTGCCCGAGGGGATTGCCCCCGCGCGCCGTCAACAGGAGAAGGAACCGTGGCAGGCCATGTAACAGCAGCCACCTAATCCACACGCGGATCAATACGTTGTCACCTCCCACTCCGGTTTCTTACCTATGATAGATAGTCGCTATGGCGGAGCGTTGCGTTGCTGCGGCCCGGCTGCTACGCCTCGACGACGCGCCCGCGTGTAACCGTGTTCCGAGCGCTCACCAATTTTGGTTTTTGGGCGCCGGAGGTGATGGAACGACGTTCAGATCAGGTGAGGTGCACCATGGACAGACGTGGTTTCATTAGGGGCGCTGGCCTGGCCGCGATGACGGGTCTTGCGGGTGGCAGCACGCTTGCGGCAGCCGCGTCGGCGGCACGGGCCGAAGACTTCAGCCCGAGCCCGATTGCGCCGGTGTACCGCATGCTGGTGCCGGAGATCTTCGCGCCGCTGCCGGATCCGGCCGATCATGTGCCCGCGATCGTCATCGGATCGGGGTTCGGGGGTGCGATCACCGCGCTGCGCCTGGCGGAGGCCGGAGTCCAGGTCGCGGTGCTCGAGCGCGGGTCGCGCTGGCCGAATGATCCGTGGCGCGACATCTTCTGCGGCGACACGATTCCGGATGGCCGCGGCTTCTGGCATTGCACCACCTTTACCGGTGCGAACCGGATCCCGGTGCAGTTCGATGCGTTCGGCGGGGTCCTCGACGTTTGCTGTTACCCGGGCATGGACGTGTGGCGCGGTGCGTGTGTGGGCGGTGGCTCGGTGGTGTTCACCGGGGTGATGATCGAGCCGGAGCAGCGGTTCTTCGACCAAGTGTTCCGCGGTGTGGTCGACTACCGCGAGATGCACGAGGTCTACTACCCCAGGGTCCGAGAGATGTTGCGGCTGAGCCCGGTACCGGATGACATCTATGACTCTTGGGCGTTCGCGCATTCGCGGGCCTGGGACGACCAGGTCCGCGCGGCCGGGCATACACCGCAGCGCATCGACAGCAGTTGGAATTGGAACATCATCCGCGACGAGCTGGCCGGACGGTCGCTGCCGTCGGCGACGATCGGCCGTTCGAACCTGGGCAATTCCAACGGTGCGAAGTTCGATCTGAACCAGAACTATCTGCGCTATGCCGAGGGCACCGGCTGTGCCCAGATCTATCCCGGCCATCGCGTGGATGCCATCGCCGAGGAACCGGGTCGCTATGCCGTCACCGTTACCAAACTCGCCCCTACCGGCGAGGTGTTGCGTACCCGGACGCTGACCTGCGACACGCTGTTCCTCGCCGCGGGCTCCGTCGGCACTTCCGAGCTGCTGGTGCGCGCGCAGGCGACCGGCGCGCTGCCGAACCTGAACGAGCACATCGGCGAAGGCTGGGGCGGCAACGGCGACGTCGTGTTGGCGCGGTCGGCCAGCTTGCCCGTCGTGGGTACCCAGGGCGCCGCGTCCGTGAGCCGGATCCTGGACGAGGCGGGCGCACCCGTATCACTGGAGAACTGGTTCGTCCCCGGTGTGACACCCCTCGATATCGGCATTCTCGGATCGCTGGGCATGGTGCTCGACGACACCCGCGGCCGGTTCGTCTACAACCCGGCCGACGGGCGCGTGAACCTGCAATGGCCGGACAACGGCGCGGCCGGCTACCTCGCGCGAGCGCGGGAGGTCAACGAGCAGGCGGGCGTGCCCGGCCTGCCCGCCCGACCGGCCTGGGAAGCGAACGCCTCGTTCACCCCACATCCGTTGGGCGGTGCGGTGATCGGACGCGCGACAGATCGCTACGGCCGGGTTTCCGGGCATCGAGGCCTGTACGTAATGGACGGGGCGGCCGTGCCAGGCAGCACCGGAACAGTGAACCCGTCGCTGACGATCAGCGCGCTGGCCGAGCGCAATATCGCAGAGATCATTCGTTCTGGGCGGTAGTCGACGGGACGTCGGAATCCGGACACCAGAGTCCGACCGCTGGATGTGGCTACCCGACGATCAGCTGGCCGCGATATCGAACAGGTTGCCCTCCGGATCGGCCAGCGTTACCCACTGCACGCCGTATTCGACGAAGTCGCCGATGTGCTTGGCGCCCAAGCCGATCGCGCGATCGATCTGCTCGCGCCAGTCGGCGGCGTTCAGGTCCAGGTGGATCACATTCTTGCCGGGCGTCTTATCCGGCACCTGGATGAACATCAGCACCGGCGAAATCCCTGCGGCCATACCGACGGTGGCGAACTTGGTGCTCGCGCTCGCATCCAGCGGCCGATCCAATAGCTCGGACCAGAAACTGGCCAGCGCGGCCGCATCGGCGCAATCGAAGGTGATGTGCCCGATGGTGAGTGTCATTGTGGTTCTCCCTATTTCAGAGCCGACCAATGGGCCAGCAGACTTCGGTGCGGTATGCGGTGGGATCGTCGATTTCGCCGGGGCCGAGGACATAGAGCTCCCGGACCGGTTCGGCCAGTGCGGTGTCGTGTTCGGCGACGTGGCTGCCGAGGGCGCCGTAGGTGCGGTCGAAATCGTCGAAGGGGCCCGCGTGCACGGCCACGGCGAAGCGGCGCGCGGGCAGTTCGATGATCGAGAGTTCCTCCGGCACTGCGATATCGGCCGCGGCCGGGATCGGGACGAAGGCGGCGACCTCACCCTCGTCGTCGGCGAAGAATTCCATCGAATAGGTTGCGCCGTCGACACCGGTGGGTGCGATATTCGTCGCGGCCAGTGTCTCGTGCAGGAGCGGATACGTGGCCGCGCACCAATCCCCGAGTGCGTCCCTGGTGACCGATTCGACGCGGGCGAGCGCCGGGAAGGCCGGGATCGATCGGTATTCGACGGTGATCGGCGCGGACGGTGTCAGCAGCAACCGCAGCGATGCCACCACCGACCGCGTGCGCTGCAACTCCGCTTCCATGCGCGCCAGATGGGCGCGCAGTGCCGTGTCCCGGGATTCGGTATCCGAGGCGGCCAGCACCGCCTTGATCTCGGGCAGCGGCATATCCAGCCCGCGCAGCCGCCGGATCAGATGGGCCTGCGCGACCTGATCGATCGAATAGCGCCGATATCCCGATCCGGCGTCGATCGCGACGGGTTCGAGCAGTTCGACCTCGTGGTAGTACCGCAGCGTTTTCACGCTGAGGTAGGTCAGCCGGGCGAACTCCCCGATGGAGACTGTCGCTGTCATGTCTCCAGCGAACACCCTCCAGTGACGGGAGAGTCAAGTAACCGCACTAGTAAGTCAGCGCGAAGGTCAGCAGCAGGGTGGTCTGGAAATAGCCACGCCACCAGGAGTAGCCGAACCACACATTGGGCGTGATCTCGCGGATCTCGTCGTAGACCGGTGGTGTCGGTGAGGGGTCGTAGTTCAGCGCCCAGGCCGGTCCGCCATCGGAGAGTGCGGGGGCGGTGTAGACGTCGGCCTTCCAGGCCTCTAGGCCCGCGCTGGTGACCCGGTTCACCAGAAAGCCACCGTCGGGGCCGGTATAGAAGGTCTTGCCGATCCACAGCGACGGGGCCACCGCCTGCATGACCGGTGGCCGGGTGACCCAGCCGTTGGTCACGCCGCTCGGCACGTTGCCGCGCGGGGCGTCGTGGAAGATCGCGTCCTGCTGCACTGCCGAGCAGCGGAATCGGAGCGAATCGATGGTGGCCGTCGGGTTGTCGGGGTAGAGTACGCAGCCGCTGCCGTAGTCCAGCGCCGCGTTGACGACACCGGAATCGACGACATCGGAATCGGGGACGCCCGAGTCGGCGGCGGCGGGGCTCGCGACCCCGAGGAGCACACTGGGGAAGCCCAAGGAAAGCGCCAGGGTGCTGATGAAAAGAACTCGGTTCGCATTCATTGCTGTCTCCAGAAATCACCACACCCGACCCAAATCGATGGTAGGCATGGCGGCCCTGCGCCGCATTCGTTGAAGATCCAATCGTTACCTGGCCGTCGGTCGGGCACCGGGCTCCGGACGGACGGCCCGCAGCGGCGCCCACTACGCTGGACGGCGATACTTTCCGCAGAGAGGACAAGCCGTGCAGCCCGGTGGTCAGTTCGATATGCAGCAGTTACTCGCCCAGGCGCAGCAGATGCAGCAGGCGGTGATGCAGGCCCAGGCCGAGATCGCGGCGACCGAAGTGGAGGGTCAGGCCGGTGGTGGCCTGGTCAAGGTCACGATCAAGGCGACCGGCGAGGTCGTCACGCTGGCGATCGACCCGAAGATCGTCGATCCCGACGATGTCGAGAGTCTGCAGGATCTGGTGATCGGCGCGGTCAACGACGCCATGTCCAATGCGCAGCAGCTGGCCGCCGAGCGGCTCGGTCCGCTGGCCGGTGGCGGGGCGCTGCCCGGTCTGCCCGACTTCTGATCCGAGGACGTCTTTGTACGAGGGCCCGGTCCAGGATCTGATCGACGAGTTGGGAAAGCTACCCGGCGTCGGTCCGAAGAGTGCGCAGCGCATCGCATTTCATCTGCTCCAGGTGGAGCCGCCGGAAATCGACCGGCTGCAGGCCGCTTTGCAGAAGGTGCGCGACGGCGTGCAGTTCTGCATTGTCTGCGGCACGGTCTCGGATAACGAAATGTGCCGCATCTGTTCGGATCCGCGCCGCGACCGCACCATGATCTGTGTGGTCGAGGAGCCCAAGGATGTGCAGGCCATCGAGCGCACCCGGGAATTCCGCGGCCGCTATCACGTGCTCGGCGGCGCGCTCGACCCGCTCAGCGGCATCGGACCGGACCAGCTGCGCATTCGAGAACTGTTGGCGCGCATCGGAAATCAGGAGGACGGCGTCGATGTCGCCGAGGTGATCATCGCGACCGACCCGAATACCGAGGGCGAGGCGACGGCCACCTACCTGGTGCGCATGCTGCGCGATTTTCCGGGTCTTTCGGTGACGCGATTGGCTTCCGGCCTGCCGATGGGCGGCGATCTCGAATTCGCCGACGAGCTCACGCTCGGCCGCGCGCTATCGGGTCGGCGCACACTGTAAATCGGGGGTTGCGCCCGACCGAACACGCGTTACTGTGTCGGGGATGAGCATCGAGTTCTTGTTGACCACGCTCGTCATCGTCGCCACCCCCGGAACCGGCGTGCTGTTCACGCTGGCGGCCGGACTGTCCCGGGGGACAAGAGCCAGCGTGATCGCGGCCTTCGGCTGCACACTCGGCATCATTCCGCACATGGTCGCGGCCGTGACCGGACTGGCCGCACTGCTCAACGCGAGTGCCGTCGCCTTTCAAACACTGAAATATCTCGGTGTCGCCTACCTGCTGTACATGGCGTGGAATACCTTCCGGGACAAGGGTGCGCTCGCCGTACCGGAGGAACAGACCGGAACCCATGGTGCGCCCTCGGCGCGGCAGGTGATCACCTCGGCGGTGCTGCTCAATATTCTCAACCCGAAGCTGACGATCTTCTTCTTCGCCTTCCTGCCCCAGTTCGTGCCGACCCTTTCGAGCGACCCGCAAGCGATCGCTAGCGATGACAGTGCGCCGAATGCGCTGGCGCGCATGCTCGAACTGAGCGGGCTGTTCATGCTCGCCACCTTCGTGGTGTTCGCGGTATACGGAGCGTGCGCAGCCGCCGTGCGCAACCACGTGATATCGCGACCCGCGGTGGTCACGTGGATGCGCCGGATCTTCGGGGCCTCCTTCATTGCCCTCGCCGGTCGACTGGCCGTGCAGAACCAGTAACCGTCACAGGGTGATTCGGCTCCAGGGCAGGGTTTGCAGGCGGCTGCGGTCGTCGATGGCCCAATCCCAGATCAGCTCCGCCACGATCTGCGGGTCGGTGACGGTTACGCCGAAGTGCTTGTCCGGGGCCCCATCTCGATATTCGAGAGTGAAGGTCCCGGACTTGTCGCGGTAGGTCTGGATATAGATCTGCTCATCGCGTTCGACGACCAGATAGGGATTCGGCGGGGCCAGCTCGGCGATCCACTGGTCGGTCAGCGCCTTCGTCACATAGGGGAATTCACCGGCGCCACCGTGCGTGACCAGTGCGGGCACATGTCCGGCCGGATCGATCAACCAGGCCAGCTGCGGATCGTAGACGGCGTAGTTCAGCGGCGTCGCGATCTCGAACAGCAGATGCCGGACGAATCCGATCGCGTCGTATGGGCACGGAACGGGCAGCACCGCACCGGTCGCCGCGCCGCCGAGCGGAGCCGTGCTCAGGAAACCGTCCTGTTCGGGTAGCTCGGCATTGCGTCTGTTCAGCTCGGCCGCCATCGCCGCGACCGCTTCCGTCTCGGGTCTACCCTGCTGGGTGGCCAGATACGCGTCGACCTGCGCGATCGTCGTGGCGGCACCGGACGGCAACAAGACGTGGTCGTAACTCACCAGCCCAGCCTACGGGGGCGCGATCGCAGCAAGTTCGGCGCAGCCGGGTGTGTTCAGGCGGTGCTTGCGGTATCCCGGGTCGGTGCGGTGCAGGTGCAGCCGCCGGCAACGTCGGCGCAATCGATGACGAAGGTGTGTCGGGCGTGGTCGAAATCGATGCAGTCGGCGTCGGTGCATTCGGTGATTCGGGCCGGGTGAACGATCAGGGTGCCGTGGCAGTGGTCGATGGCGAATTCGCAGGACGGACAGTTCGGCGCACGCATATGACCTCCAGACGAGATCGGTTCGTGAATCGGTCATAGCACCCACACGCGCCGGCCGGTGGGAGGTCGGGCGCGTGTCGCGCGACAGCATCGGGACAGCGGCTGTCCGGAAACCTACTGCTCATGCCGCACCACACCCGGCCAGGGTGTGGTGAACTTGCTGCATGGGCATCAAGGTGTCGCTCGAACACCGGACGACCTACACCTTCGACCGGCTGGTGGAGGTCCATCCCCACGTGGTGCGACTGCGACCGGCGCCGCATTCGCGGACCAGGATCGAGGCCTACTCGATGCGGGTCACCCCGGACGATCACTTCTGCAACTGGCAGCAGGACGCATTCGGAAATTTCCTTGCTCGGCTGGTCTTTCCGAATCCGGCGCGGGAGCTGTCGATCACCGTTGGGCTGATCGCGGATCTCGAGGTGATCAACCCGTTCGACTTCTTCGTCGAGGACTACGCCGAGCATTTCCCGTTCGCCTACGGCCGGGAACTGGTCGCGGATCTGGAGCAATATCTGCGGCCGGTGGATGAATCCGAACCCGGTTGCGGCCCCGGTGCGCTGGTCCGGGATTGGGTGCGCGCGCATACGCCGACCGATCGGCCGCGCACCATCGACTTCCTGGTCGCGGTCAATCATGCGCTGCGCAATGACGTCGGCTACACGATTCGGATGGAGCCGGGCGTGCAATCGCCGGACCATACGCTGCGCGTCGCGATCGGGTCGTGCCGCGATTCGGCCTGGCTGCTGGTGTCGATCCTGCGCGAATTCGGGTTGGCGGCGCGGTTCGTCTCCGGATATCTGGTGCAGTTGGCCCAGGACGTGCCCTCGCTCGACGGGCCGTCGGGTCCGCCCGCCGACTTCACCGATCTGCACGCCTGGACCGAGGTGTATCTGCCCGGCGCGGGGTGGGTCGGGATGGACCCGACCTCGGGCCTATTCGCGGGGGAGGGCCACATACCGTTGGCCGCGACACCGCATCCGAGCTCGTCGGCCCCGATCACCGGGGCGACCGGGCGCACCGAGGCGACCATGGATTTCGCCAATACTGTGCGCCGGGTGCACGAGGATCCGCGAACCACATTGCCCTACACCGCATCCCAGTGGGAGCGGATCACCGCGGCCGGTGCGGCGGTGGACGAGCGGATGGCCGCGATGGATATCGGGTTGACCATCGGCGGTGAGCCGACCTTCGTCTCGATCGATGACCAGACCGGCCCGGAATGGACCACCGAAGCCGACGGTACGCACAAACGGCAGCGAGCCGTCGATCTCGCCGATCGCCTGCGCCGCATCTATGCGCCGACCGGGATCGTCCAATACCGGCAGGGCAAGTGGTATCCGGGAGAACCGTTGCCGCGCTGGGAGATCGCGGTTGCCTGGCGTGCCGACGGGGAACCGGTCTGGACGCGCCAGGATCTGCTGACCGATCCGTGGATGCCGCCCAAGCTGGTCGCCGTGGTCCCGGAGGGGCATAGCGTCGGCGTCGAGCCGATGGCCGAGCATTCCGGGAGCGTAGCCCGGCAGCAGGTGGATGCGGCCGGTGATTCGGCCGCTGGCGTCGAGAATACGACTGGGGCACAGCACCTTTCGGATTCGTCCACCGCGTCGGCCGGAAATGGCAACGGTGCGGCGGCCGCGGACGGTGCGGCGGTCCGGCGTACGCAATGGCCGATGCGTGCCGATGCGGAGTCGGCGCGCGCTTTGATCGCACATGTCGCCGCGGGTCTCGGCCTCCCGGATACCCAGGTGCGCCCCGCTTTCGAGGACCCGCTGGCCAGGCTGGCGGGCAGTGTCCGTGCGCCGCAGGGTGATCCGGTGGATCCGAGCGATGATCTGGAACCGGGCCAGGATTCGGCGCAGGCCCGCAAGGAGCTGCTGGCGCGGCTCGACGATCCGGTGACCGCGCCCGTCGCGTATGTGCTTCCGCTGTATCGGCGTGCGGACGGATCCGGGTGGGCCAGTGCCGACTGGCGGATGCGTCGCGGCAAGTCAGCCGATCAGCCGGAGGGCCGAATCGTATTGTCGGAGGGCGATTCGCCCGCCGGATTGCGGCTACCGCTGGATGCCATCTCCTGGCAGCCGCCGCGGCCACGGCCCGACAGCGACCCGCTGTTCATGGGACCGCTGCGGGCCCAACGCACCGAACCACCCGCGGTGGTGGCGGACGCGGACTGGGAGCCGACCACCGCACTCGTCGGTGAGGTGCGCAATGGCAGGTTGCACGTCTTCCTGCCGCCGTTGGAGCAACTCGACGACTTCCTCGATCTGCTCCGGCGCGTCGATGCCGCCACGATCGCGCTGGGACAGCCGGTGGTACTCGAGGGCTACGCCCCGCCCGTCGATGCCCGGCTGCGCACCCTTTCGGTGACGCCGGACCCCGGCGTTATCGAGGTGAATGTGCAGCCGAGCGCGTCCTTCGCCGAACAGTCCGACCTGCTCTCGACGCTGTACGAGCAGGCGAGGCTGGCCCGGCTGAGCACTGAATCCTTCGATGTGGACGGCACGCACAGCGGGACCGGCGGCGGCAATCACATCACCCTCGGTGGGGTGACCCCCGCGCGGTCACCGCTGCTGCGCCGTCCGGATCTGCTGGTGTCGATGCTGACCTACTGGCAGCGGCATCCGTCGCTGTCGTATCTGTTCGCCGGTCGGTTCGTCGGGCCGACCTCGCAGGCCCCTCGGGTGGACGAGGGGCGCGAGGACGCGCTGTACGAATTGGAGATCGCCTTCGCCGAAATCGCTAGGTTGAGCAAGCATTCGGATGGGCGGTCCGCGCCATGGCATATCGATCGGGCGCTGCGGCATCTGCTCACCGATCTCACCGGCAATACCCACCGCGCCGAATTCTGCGTGGACAAGCTGTACAGCCCGGAAACCGCTAGGGGCAGACTGGGATTGGTCGAGCTGCGCGGGTTCGAGATGCCGCCGCATTTCCAGATGGCGCTGGTGCAGTCGCTGCTGGTTCGCGGCCTGGTCGCGCGATTCTGGTCGGAGCCGTTGCGGGCCAGGCTGATTCGACACGGTGCGAATCTGCACGGCCGCTATCTGCTGCCGCATTTCCTGATGACCGATATCGCCGACGTCGCCGCCGACCTGCGCGCGCACGGTATCGATTTCGACACCTCCTGGCTCGACCCGTTCACCGAATTCCGCTTCCCACGCATCGGCACCGTGGTGCTCGGCGATGTCGAACTCGAACTGCGTGGCGCGATCGAGCCGTGGAACACCCTCGGCGAGCAGACCGCGGCGACCGGCACCGCCCGCTATGTCGACTCCTCGGTGGAGCGGCTGCAGGTGCGGGTGGTCGGCGCGGACCGGGACCGCTTCGTGGTGACCTGCAATGGGATGCCGGTGCCGCTGCTGGCCACCGATAAGGCCGACGTCCAGGTGGCCGGGGTGCGCTATCGCGCATGGCAGCCACCCAACTCGCTGCACCCGTCGATCACCGTCGATGCGCCGCTCGTCTTCGATCTCATCGACGCCGAGACCGGGCTGTCCCGCGGCGGCTGCACGTATCACGTCGCACATCCGGGCGGCATGGCCTTCGACGAGCCGCCGGTCAACGCGGTGGTCGCGCAATCACGCCGCAACCGCAGGTTCGAGGCGGCCGGGCACACCACGGCCCGGGTCGATCTGGGGGAACTACGTGCGAAGATGACAGCACAGTCCACTGATATCGGAGCGCCGGGCATTCTCGATCTGCGCCGGGCACGGACGGTGTGGGGACTGGTCAGCAATCGGTAAGGCGAGGTCGGACAGGTGTCCGCGGCGCACTGGACAATGTCTGACAGGGGAAGCGAGGTCGGCGCGGTGACTATGCGCGACGAGGCGCGAGGCTCGGGCGCCCGGGAATCCGGCGCGCGGGGGGAGTCGACGCCGCCGAATGCCGGACGTCTCGGCGTGCGCGAGCAGATCGCCGAACAGTTCGCCATATACCGCGCCGAGGGGGCCGATAGCGGGTCCTTCGACGAATGCGGTCGGCCGATGGGCGGCTACTACGACGAATTGGTCGATGCCAACGGCGGTGTGCGGCATATCTGGTCGGAGCTGTCCGCCGACTTCGTCGAGTTGGGCACGAGCGGACTCGGGCGGCTGGACAGCCGGGTGCGCAGGCTGATCGATGACGATGGCATCTACTACACCGAAGTGGGCGCGGCCGGCGAACCGGCCCTGCCGACGGCCTGGCGCCTGGATCCCATTCCGCTGCTGGTGTCCGCGGACGACTGGACCCGGCTCGAGGCCGGGCTGGTGCAGCGCTCACGAGTGCTGGACGAGGTGCTCACCGATATCTACGGCGCGCGCCGCACCATCACCACCGGCCTACTGCCGCCGGAATTGGTATTCGGCAACCGCGGATATGTGCGGGCTGCGCACGGCATCACGATTCCCGGACGGCATCAGCTGTTCCTGCACGCCTGCGATCTGAGCCGGTGGAGTGACGGACAGTTCCGGGTGATCGCGGACTGGGCACAGGCCCCGTCGGGCGCCGGCTACGCGCTGGCCGACCGCCGGGTGGTGTCGACGGCGATTCCGGAGGCCTTCGAGCGCTCCAATCCGCGCCCGTTGACACCGTTCGCCAGGGCCATGCGGTTGATGTTGATCGAATCCGCGCCGATGGCCGATGACGAGGATCCGGTCGTGGTGGTGCTGAGTCCAGGTGTGCACTCCGAAACCGCCTTCGATCAGGCCCATCTGGCCTCGACACTGGGTTTTCCGCTGGTGGAGAGCGCGGATCTGGTGGTGCGCGACGGCGCGCTGTGGATGCGCTCGCTCGGCACCTTGAAGCGGGTCGATGTGGTGCTGCGCCGGGTGGACGCCGAATTCTCCGATCCGCTGGATCTGCGGCCGGATTCGCGGCTCGGGGTGGTCGGCCTGGTGGAGGTGCTGCGGCGCGGTGCGGTGACCGTGGTCAATACCCTCGGCAGCGGGCTGCTGGAGAATCCGGCGCTGGCCGGATTCCTGCCCCGGATATCGCGGGCCCTGCTCGGCGAGGAGTTGGCGCTGGAGAGTGCGCCGACCTACTGGGGCGGCCACGACAGCGAACGCTCGCATCTGATCGCCAATCTGGATCGGCTGATCATCCGTTCGGCGGTCGACGGGGCGACGCTGTTCGGGCCGGAACTGTCCAATGCCCAGCGCGCCGAACTCGCCACCCGGATCGAGGACAGCGGCTGGCAGTGGGTCGGGCAGGAGCCGGCGCAATTCTCGGTCGCACCTGCCGTCCAGGGGTATGGCGGGCTGGCCTCGGCTCCGGTCGGTATGCGGTTGTTCTCGCTGGCCCGGCGCGGCGGCTATACCGCGATGGAGGGTGGTCTGGGGCAGTTGCGTCAGCGGTTGTTGCCCGAGCGAGTGGTCATCAAGGTTGGCGCCAAGGATATTTGGGTCCGCGCGGCCCCCACCGCCGTCGCCGCGATCGGCACCGAACTCGCACGCGAGGAACGCGAACGCCGTGCCCCCGCACTCGAACCGGTCAGCTCACCCCGCGTGCTCAATGACCTGTTCTGGATGGGCCGCTACAGCGAACGCGCCGAAGCCGTGGTGCGGCTGCTGATCGCGACCCACATCCGCTATCAGGACTACCGCTACCAGCCGTGGCTGGAAGGCGCCGACGCGCTGCCTGCGCTCATGGCCGCCCTGGCCCGCACCACCGGTACCTCGGCGCCACTGAGTGAGCTGCCCGGCGGTGTACACGGGCCCGCTGTGGTGGCAAAGATCGAGCCGAGTTCTGCTGTGGGAGTGACGGGTTCGGATGCGGCGCAGTCACAGGCGGCGGGCGCGCCCGGTACGGAACCTACTTCGGGGTCCGAACAACATCCGGATGAACCGAGGCCCGATTCCAGCGCTCATGAATCCGAGCCAGCCGGCACGAATGATGTTGCCGCGGGGGCGGATACGGATCAGGCTGCTGCCGCTGAGCAGGTGGTGCCGGGGGCGGGCCGAGAGGGACACGACTATCTGGTGGAATTGACCATCGATCGGTATATGTCCGGTTCGATGGCCTTCGCGATCGATCGGTACGGGTCGGCGGCGCGGGCCGTGCGGGACCAGTTGTCGGCCGATACCTGGATGATCCTGGGTTCGATGGAACGGGCGCTGTCCGAATATCGATTCACCGGCGACGATCAGGAGTCGGCACTGTCGGCGGTGCATTCGCTGTCACTGGCGGCGTTGCTGTCACTGTCCGGAATCGGTGCCGAATCGCTGGTGCGCGATACCGGTTGGTATGTCATGGATATCGGCAAGCGCATCGAACGGGGGCTGTCGCTGACCGCATTGCTGGCCGCCGCGTTGACGAAGACCTATCCGGTGGCGGCCGAGCGCGTGGTCACCGAAGCGGTGCTGGAGGCCACCGAATCATCGGTGAGTTACCGTCGGCGGTACCGGGATTCGGTGCGGGTATCGGCCGTGGCCGGACTGCTGCTCTTCGATGCGAGCAACCCGCGTTCGCTGGCCTATCAACTCGATCAGCTGGAGGCCGACTTCCAGGCGCTGCCCGGCGCGTCGGGATCCGCACGCCCGCAACGGTTACTTGCCGACGCACAGCGCATGCTGAGCCGCGTCGACCCGGCCGATCTGGATAGCACCGACGCCGAGGGCAGGCGTACCGAACTGGCCGAGCTGCTGGAGGGCGTGCACTTGCGGTTGCGCAAGGTCTCCGAATCGTTCGAGACGACGAGACTGGCCCTGCCGGTTGGCATCCAGCCGCTATGGGGTAGTACGAGGGTCGTTGGATGATGGCGCCCAATGACGCTGTCCGGCGCTATCGGATCGAGCATCGCACTACTTACAAATATTCCGACGAGGTCAGCAGCTCCTACGGTCGCGCGTATCTGACGCCGCGGGAGTTTCCCGGGCAGCGCCTGCTCGCCCACGAGATCCATATCGATCCGATGCCATCGGACCGGTCGATCGGCACCGACGTGTACGGCAACACCACCTCGTATTTCCATGTCACGGCGGAACATACGAAGCTGGTGGTCATCGGTGCCTCGATGGTCGAGGTGCAGGTACCGGACCGGAGCGCGATCAGCGCGACCGACAAACCGTGGGAGCAGGCGCGTCCGAACACCGCGAACGGCCCATTGGCGGTCGAATTCACCCTCGACCTGCATCCGCCCGAAATCACGGCCGAGGTCACCGCATACGCCGCCGAATCCCTGACCCCCGGTCGGCCACTGCTGGCCGCGGTGACCGAACTCAATACCCGCATCTACCGGGACTTCACCTACAAGTCCGGCTCGACGACGGTATCCACCAAGGTCGCCGACGTCTTCGCGGCCCGTGCGGGCGTCTGCCAGGACTTCGCCAGAATCGGTGTCGCCTGCCTGCGCTCACACGGCCTCGCCGCGCGCTATGTATCCGGTTATCTGGCAACCGATCCGCCGCCCGGTAAGGAGCGCATGATCGGCGCGGATGCGACGCACGCCTGGTCGGCGGTGTGGATGCCCGGTGATACCGCGCACGACCGGACCGGTCACTGGATCGGCTTCGACCCGACCAATGACCAGCTCGCCGACGAGCGGTATGTAACCGTCGCCTGGGGCCGCGATTACGCCGATGTGCCGCCGCTGCGTGGCATCATCTATACCGACGCCAAGGAGAGCTCCATCACCGTATCCGTCGACGTCGCGCCGGTGGAGGTGTAGCGAAATGCGCGATTTCACCTGCCCGAACTGTGGACAGCAGTTGGCCTTCGAGAACTCCGTATGCCTGTCCTGTTTCAGCCCACTGGGTTTCAGTCTCGCCGACCGCGCGCTGGTGGTGATCGGCGATCCGCCCGGTGACGCCGCGGTGGACCGATCGGCCGGGGTTGTCGATCGCGAGCGCTTCCGTCTCTGCGACAACCTGCATGTGGCGGAGTGCAATTGGCTGGTGCCGCTACCGGGCGAGTCGGGCGTCTCGGCCGGTGCGATCGGTCCGCCGCCCGGCACCGAATCCGGTGCGGCAGCCGATGCCTGGCAGAGCACCGCCACACCGGCACCCGATGACACTGGGGGACCGCGACTTTGCGAGTCCTGCCGCCTGACCCGGACCCGGCCCAATGATCTCGACGCCGCGGGCATGCAGGCCTTCGCCGAAGCCGAGGCGGCCAAGCGACGATTGATCATGGAACTGGTCGAACTGGGTCTGCCGATCGTCGGTCGCGATAAGAATCCGCAGACCGGCCTGGCCTTCGATCTGCTCTCCAGCGCCACCGACCACGTCATCACCGGCCATGAGAACGGTGTGATCACGGTGGATCTGGCCGAGGCCAATGACCCCCATCGCGAACAGTTGCGCATAGAAATGGATGAGCCCTATCGCACCCTGCTCGGCCACTTCCGCCACGAGATCGGCCACTACTACTTCGACGTGCTGATCGCCGATGACGATGCCGGGCAACGCTTCCGGAACCTGTTCGGCGATCCGAACGCGGACTACCAAGCGGCCTTGGACCGCCACTACGCCGAGGGCGCGCCGGCGGGCTGGGAGATCAACTACGTCTCGTCCTACGCCAGCATGCACGCCGCCGAGGACTGGGCCGAAACCTTCGCCCACTACCTGCACATCCGCGACACCCTGGACACCGCGGCCGCGTTCGGGTTCGCTCCGGCGGGCGCCACGCTGGACCGGCCCCAGGTGGGCCGCGCCGGCTTCGACCGCATCATCGACCTCTGGCTCCCGCTGGCCTGGTCACTCAATATGGTGAACCGCTCCATGGGTCACGACGACCTCTACCCCTTCGTTCTGCCCGACCCGGTGCTGGAGAAAATGCGGCTGGTCCACGACCTCTGCGCCACTGCCGACCCCCGCTGACCGCGCGCACCGTGCGTGCGCGCGGTTCTACGTCGTGCTGCGCGCTACCTAGCCGACGCCATTGGTCGCGATCATATGTTCCGCAATGCCTTCCGGTGCCCACTGGTTTTGCGCCAGTGCCTCGTATACGCAGACGAGCAGCAGAATCCGGGCCCGCTGTCCGGCCGTCAATTCGGTATCCAAATAGGATTCCTGGGCCCGCAGGCCGGTGCCGGACGCCCGGCGCGGGCTCGGCTCCGATAGCAGCCAGAACAGCTCCGGCCCGATCAGGATGGAGCGTCCGCCGGTTTCGGTGAACCACCGGGACGAGTATTCGATCATCAGCTCGGTGAATGCTTCGCCGTTGTTGACCGATTCGGCGAACTGGTTCAATGCGCCCGATCGATCGATACCGCTCTGGATCACCGACGCGAGTCGGCCCGCGATCTCCCGGAATTGATCTATGCCCTGGTCTTGCCAAACGTGGAAAGCCATCGTTTCTCCATCGACGTGTCCGATTGTGGCTGAAGCAGTTCGAGCAGGGTGAGCACCTCAGGCACGGCCTACCGCCCAGACGGCCGGTCCGCTCTCGCCTGTGCTAGATGGGGTCGATCTTGGTCTGGCCGTTCGGCCCGGCGGTCGCGAACGTCGGAGTGATTCGCGGCGACGCCGAGTGCACGGTCCCGGGCTGTGCGCTGGTCAGCATCTTCTTGGGAGCGACGAGCAGCGGGTCGGTAGTCGCCAGGATTACGGGAATCCGCGTCGGCACGACACGCTCGGGCGGCGGTGTCGGGTCCGAATCGTCCTCGGTGTCCCAATCCTCCGCTTCCGCTGGGTCCCAATCCTCCTCCGCCACTTCGGCTTCATCCGGTAGCGGTGCTCGGTCGTGATCCTGTTGCGGTGCTCGGTCGAAATTCTCGTGCGGTGCCAGGTCGTAGTCCTCGTGCGGTGCCGGGTCCTGATCCTCGTGCGTCGGGGCGGGATCCGCGGCGCGGGTGCGCTCGCGTCCGCGCCCGAACAGCATCAGGGTGAGATGCACCGCGAACAGCATCGTCAACGGCATGCCCGCATACAGCGACAAAGACACGGGGCTACCCCCGATTTCGCGCGCGTACTCGATATTTCCGGCAACCGAAACCAGGGTCCAGACAACGAACAGTCCGGTCGCGTACCACCATGCCGAACTTCCCCTCCGGAAGGTGGCGGTGGCGATGATCGAACCGATGACCAAGCCGTCGATGGCGATCGGCACATTCGCGGCGAGCGCCGGAGCTACCAGGTTTCGCACCGACAGGTCGTGCAATGCGGCAAACGACATTTCGAATGACGTCAGTGCGACGATGCCGGTGACGATCGCCGAGGCATGTAGCGGACGCGGCCGCCATGCCCGTAGTCGGGTAACCAGGGACAGCCGGTAGTCCTCCGGTGCCGAATGCTCCTCGAGCCGATCCGATCTCGCTGATGTGATCGTCGCCATAGCGGGAGCGTATCGTGCATTACTCGGTATTCCGCTGAAGCCCTAGGCGAAAAGCGCCTTGTGTTGCGCCCATAGCACGCCGCGCGACCACCCGGCCACGCGGCTGTCCCGCTGCGCGCGGAGCGATCACCCACGGCCGCCCGCGCAGCGGTGATCAGGCGCGCAGGCGTTCGCGGCGCAGTTGGTCGACCTCGGGCAGGTGCAGTGGCGGGAGTTCATCGACGCCGAGGACGCGGCGCAGGAGCAGATCGGCGAGTTCGGGATTGCGGGCCAGGGCTGGACCGTGCATGTAGGTGCCGATGGTGGAGCCCTGGACCACACCCTCGAGGCCGTCGCCGACACCGTTGCCCACGCCGCGGGTGACGTGCGCGAGACCGGTCGCGTCGCCGCCGAGTTTGGTTCCGCCACGGTGGTTTTCGAATCCGGTGAGGGCGGCGGTGAGGCCGGGGAGCAGCGGGGTGGTGGTCACCTCGCCGATCGCGCGCTTCGCCTGCGGCGAGGTGGTGACATCGATGAGGCCGACACCGTCGACACGCTCTCCGGAGGAGGTCTCGTACCAGTGGCCGAGCACCTGGATGGCGGCGCAGATGGCAAGTACCGGAGCGCCTTTCGCGGCGGCCCGCTGCAGACCTGGGTGGCGCTGCAGGTGCCGGGTGGCCAGCCGCTGCGCCGAATCCTCCGCTCCGCCGAGGGTATAGATGTCCAGTGATTCGGGAACCGGGTCGGCGAGGGTGATTTCGACGATCTCCGCGTCATGGCCGCGCATGCGCAGCCGCTGGCGCAAGACCAGCGCATTGCCGCCATCGCCGTAGGTGCCCATCACATCGGGCAACACCAAGCCGATACGTACGGTCGATTCGCTGCGCGATGCGCTCATCCTTGCTCCTCCAGATCGCGGTTGAGATCCCGGAACGCGGTGTAGTTCGCCAGCACCTCGACCCGTCCCGCCGGACAGGATGCAATGGCGCGCAACGGATCCGGCACCGTGGTGTGCTCGACCCCGGCATAGGTGAGGCGCACCGCGAGGTCGGTGGCCCGCTCACCGGCGGCCACCACCTGCACGCCCTCGAAATGCTCGAACCGCACATCCCACAGCCAGGACAGATCCTCGCCATCGGGCACCTGCCCGTTGACCGCGATCACCAGACCGGCCGAATCGGGCTCGATCATCGACAGCGCCTCCTGCCAGCCCGCCGGATTCTTCGCCAGCAGCAGCCGGGCGGCATGCTCGCCGACCTGCACGGTCCGGTAGCGGCCCGCGATCTCGCGCACCGTACCCGCCGCGGTCGCCGCCGCCGCCGGATCCGCACCGAGTGCGACCGCCGCGGCGACCGCCTGTGCGGCATTGCCCTTATTGGCCCGTCCGGGCAGCGCCAACTTCAGCGGCAGCCGGATACCGTTGGGCCCGACCAGTTCATCGCCATCGAGCCACCAATTCGGCTCGGGCCGCTCGAAATCCGTGCCGGTGCTGCGCCAGTGCGCGCCCTCCCACACGATCGGCTCACCGCTGCGCGGACAACTCGTCGCATCCATCGACCAGCCGCTGCCCGCCGCCACCCAAACGACATTCGGATGGTCGTAGGCAATGGAGGTGACCAGCACATCGTCACAGTTGGCGATCACCACGGTCTGCGGATGCCGTGCCAGCCCCGCGCGCAGCCTGCGTTCGATCATATTGATCTCGCCGACCCGGTCCAGCTGGTCGCGGCTGAGGTTCAGCAGGACCACCACCGACGGGTTCAGCGAATCGGTGACATGCGGCAGATGCAGCTCGTCCACCTCGATCGCGGCCAGCGGTGTGCCGCGGTGTGCGCTCAGCGCGGCCACGATGCCCGCGTCCATATTCGCGCCGTCGGCCTGGGTGGCGACCTTGCCGAGTGTGCTCAGTGCGGCGGTGGTCATCCTGGTGGTGGTCGACTTGCCATTGGTGCCGGTCACCAGCACGGTGCGCCGCCCGCGGCCGAGCTGATCCATGATCGTCTTATCGATCTGCAGCGCGATGAGCCCGCCGATCATCGATCCTTTGCCGCGTCCCGCCTTCTGCGAGGCCCACGACGCCGCCGCCGCTGCCCGCAGGGCGAGCCGCCCGCGCACCGTTATCTCTGCCACGCCGCGAGTCTATGTGTTCTGCTCGCCGACGCATTCGCTGCGGGCCGCTCGCTGGCCGGCAGTGACGGCGCTCACTCCTGGTACAGCTTGGCGTTGTAATTCTCCGGCGCGTAGTGGCGCTCCAGTTCCTCCACCGACTCCGTCACATTGGTCTGGACCTCCTTGACCAGGCAGGCCGGACTGGGCAGGTTGTCCTCCGGCCACAGCTCCGGTTCCCACAGGTGACTGCGGATGAACGCCTTGGCGCAGTGGAAGAAGATCTGCTCGATATCGACCTCGATGGCCAGGATCGGGCGGTGTCCCCGCACCACCATGTCATCGAAATACGGAGCGTCGCGGACCAGCCGGGCCCGCCCGTTGATGCGCAGCGTCTCGCGGCGGCCCGGAATCATGAACAGCAGCCCGACATGCGGATTGCTGAGGATATTCAGATAGCCGTCGGCCCTGCGGTTACCTGGTCGTTCCGGGATGGCGATGGTGGTGTCGTCGAGCACCTTCACAAATCCCGGCGGATCGCCCTTCGGCGAGGTATCGCAGTTGCCCGCGGCATCACTGGTGCTCAGGGCGATGAACGGGGTGGCGGCGATCCAGTCGCGGTCGCGCGGATGGAGTGCGATGCGCTCCTTGGTCGCGGCTCGCGGCAGCACCTCCCCGAGCAGCTGCCGCAGGTCGGCCGGGTCGGTGATGACTCCCCCGCCTCCCCGGAACTTTTGCCGGTCGTTGTGCACGTGCAGACTCCCGTTCCGGGCCGCCGGGTACATGCTGAACGACTCTTGGGCGTACCCGACGAGTTACCCATGTGCTGACGAAATCAGTGATTACGTTGGCACTCTAAGGTGATTCGCGCAGCGAGTCCAGGGTTAGAGACGCACATCGAACAGATTCGGCTGGCCCGCGGCATAGCGTTCGGCATCGATGCGGCGCAGTGGTTCCAACTCGGGGACCCGGTAGAGGGTGAACTTGCGGCAGCGCTCGGCATTCGAGCCGGATACCTCGAGAATGGCGTTGACCGCGTCGCGCGCGGATTCGTTGGCGCCCTCCATGGTCGCGAGGTCGACATTGGTGCGCACGTAATCGCCTGCCAGGAAAAGATTTTCGAGCGCGCCGTGCGGCTCCGGTCGGCAATCCCAGGAACCGGCGGTATTGATCAGCAGCGGGTCGGCATTGACATTGCGCCGCTGCGATTCCTGCCAGCTGATGCCCGTATCGAGGAACCACGAATGCAGATCGCTATCGCGCAGCAGCTCACCGCGATCATTGAGATGGACGGTGAGCTGGGCCCATACCTCGCGGGCGATCTCCTCGTGTGTGCACTCCTTGGCGGGTTTGCCGTAGAGCATTCCGGGGGTGTTCCAGTCGGAGATATCGACCGAAAGACAATCCTGCACGGTGCCGTCGCCGAATTCGGTGAGTTTGCGCGTCCAGAGCTGATTCTGGGTGATCGAGGTGAGCGACCACGGCGCATCGATATAGGCGGTGTGACCGCGCGAAATATCCATCGGCCTGCGCAGATAGAACTGGATGCCGTTCATCCAATCGACGAACAGCCGATCCATCGCGGCCAGTTCCGGACGCACCGCGAGCACGTCGGGCGACCACAGTGCGCGGGCCTGTTCGGCGGGCAGCGCCACCACGAAATGGTCGGCGTCGACACCGCGCGTGGTACCGGTCTCGTCGACGACGCGGGCTGAGGCGATGCGCCGATCGCGCATGTCGAGCCCGCGCACCTCGGTGCCCAGCGCGAATTGCACACCGAGTTCGCGCAACCGCTGCACCCACGGATCGATCCAGACCGAATTGGTCGGGCCGTTCAATACCCGGTCCAGTGCGCCATCGTTGCCGACCTCGAAGGGGTTGCCCAGGAACTGTTCGCCCATAGTGCCGATGGTCCGGACGCTGGCGACATCCTCCTTCGCGGCCACCATGATGCTGGTCAACGTGCGCGAGAGCAGTGCGCGGAATTCGTGGGAGCGCTCGTGCCCGCCGACAAAATCACGCCACGAGGTGTATTCCCACTGGCCGTAGCGGCGGGCGTCGCAACTGGAGTTGAAGACCAATAGTCGATCGGCGAAGTAGGCGCCCTCATCGGCGGGCATTTTCAGTGCCGTGGAAATCGTCGCGCCCACAGTTTCGCGGAACGCCTCCGGAGTAAAACTCGTGCGAGCCTTGGGACCGAGCGGTAGTCGGAAATCGTCGCCGTCGCGTCGCGCGAAACGTGCCTCGGGCACGCCGATCAGATTGTTCCAGACGCCATTCGGATTGCCCGCGAACGGAATTCGCCGCATCGTATCCGGAATGTGTTGGTAGAAGCCGGGAAAGAAGCGGAAGCCGTGCTCACCGGGCAGGTCCGGCCGTCCCCCCGATCCGGTGCCCGGCACCGGAATGCTGCGCGCCTTGCCGCCGAGCGCGCGTCTCTCGTATACGGTGACCTGGAATCCGCGCTCGGCCAATTCGTGCGCCGCGGTCAAACCCGCGACCCCGCCGCCGAATACCGCGACCCGCCTGCCACCGGGACTCCCCGCGGCAGGCGCCGGTCTCAGCGCACCGGCCGACAGCGTCCCCGCCGTCGCTACCCCCATCGCGACCGTCCCGCGAAGCATTGCTCGCCGCGAAACGGCCCACTGTTGATCTGCCATGCGCTTCTTCGTGCCTAGCCTCGGGACCTGACCTCTACCGCCGCAAACACTGTAAAGCGGCAACTGGCGGGCACCCCGACCCACCCCTGACGCCGCCACCCGAACCCCGATCGGTCTCGACAGGTTCGCGATTACAGCGGGGCAGACATTACCGGGCTGTGCGAGCGACCCGAGTTACTTCCTGGAACCGAGGTTGTACGCAACCTTCGCAGGTCGGGGCGTTGCGGTGGGCGGCGCTTTCGGTCTTCGGCGAAAGCGCCAGGTAGCTCGCTTGCGGTGGGCGTGTGTTGCTTATCGCAGGCTGTGTCGAGTGCTGTTCGGCGTAACCGGTTCATGGCGCGACTGGCTATGGCAGTGCTGTTGCGGGCCATGGTGTGCTGCGTGTCACCCCCAACTATGCCGATGGCTCGGCGTAACCGGTTCGACCCGGCGTGCGACGAGGTGCGGCAATGCTATTGCGGGTGATGGTGGTGCGCCGTTGCCGACGCCGCGTCGATGGATGCTGCCGGGGTTCGACGGAAGCATCAGATAGGTCGCCCGCTTCGAGGCTTCTCACGGGCTGGCTCGAGTGCTGTTGGACGCAACCGGTCTGTCCTCGGGCGGCCAGATGTGGCAGCGATGTTGCAAGCAGCGGTGGCGCGCTGCTGCCTCAACCATGCCCATGCTTCGCAACGGTTCGCCCGCGGGACGATCACGGCAACGCTGTTGCGGGTGATGGTGGCGCGGCGCTGCGCCCGGCCGTCGCGAGGAGGCCGACGGCTCGGTGCAACCGGTTCGTCATGGTGCAGCGAGACGTGGCAGCTCGAGCTAGGGTCCGCAGCCCGCCATGTCGATGGCTCGGGGCAACTGGTCCGACCTGGCGGGACGAGTCACGGCAACCGTTGCGGTGGTGACGGTGCGCTGTTGCATTTCGCCGAAAGGTCCACGCCGCGTTGGTGGCCGAATTCGTTTCCTTCGGTGGGGATTTCGGCGAGATCGCCGCGAGTCGGCACTTGCGTGGCGCTCGGCGAGGTGCCGCTCGCTCATGACTGCGTCGGCAAACCGAAACGGACCCGGGCCGGGGTCCGTTGTCGCTGGTGGGTCAGGCCTCGACCAATCGGGGTTGCCCGCCGAGGGGCCGATCCGATGCCGCAACGGTTGGAACCGATTCCGCTGTCGCGGGCGCATCGCGGCGCCCGGCTTTCGTTGCCGCGAATGCACCTGCGATCACGATTGCTCCACCGAGCAGCGATAGCGGCGTCGGGTCCTCACCGAATGCGGCCCAGGCGGCGAGGATGCCGACCACCGGGACGAGCAGGGACATCGGCGCAACAGTGCTGGCCGGGTAACGGCTCATCAGGTAGGTCCACAGACCGGAGCCTGTGATGGTGCCGAGCGCGACGATATAGGCGAGCCCGAGCAGTGCGTGCCAGCCGCTGGGGGAGGTGGCGTCGGTGAGTGCGCGCAGACCGGTTGTCGGTCCCTCGGTGAGTGCGGAGAGTGCGAAGAGCGGGATCGGTGGCACAACCGTCATCCACAGCGTGAGGTGCAGCGGGTTGACGCCACCTGATGCGGTGGCCAGCCGGGACCCGATATTGCCGAAGGCCCAACCGAGCCCGCCCGCCAGTGTCAGCACCACCGGCAGCAGTGCGGCATGCTGCGCCCGATCGACCCCGATCACCACGATGCCCGCCACCGCGACCGCAAGGCCGAACAGCTGCGTCCCCTGCAACCGCTCCCGCAGCATCAGCGCACCGAGCACAACCGTGAACGGCGCCGAGGACTGCAGCACCAGCGAGGACAACCCGGTCGGCATCCCCGCCCGCATCGCCGTGAACAGGAACGCGAACTGCAGAATCCCGAATCCGATGCCGTACAGCAGAAACCACCGCATCGGCACTTCCGGCCGCGGAACGAACACCACCACCGGCACCGCGATCACCACAAACCGCAGCGCAGCGAAAAAGAACGGCGGAAAGTGGTCCAGCCCCACCCGAATAGCAATGAAGTTCAGCCCCCAGAGCACCACAACAGCGAGCCCGAGCAGTCGATCACGATTCGTCACGTTCTTTATCGTGAGTAATAAAACAAATAAGAACAATCGAATAAATATGCACTATCAATGTAGCATCACTTAATGATCTCGAACCCCGATCCCAGTCGAGCCCCCAGTGTTGGGCCGCCGATGGCTGTTGAGCGGCTGCGGGTGCTGCGTGAATTCGCGGATCGCGGGACGATTGCGGCTGTCGCGGAGGCGCTTTCGATGACGCCTTCTGCGGTGTCGCAGCAGCTCAAGGTGCTCGGCAAGGAGGCGGGCGTCGCCTTGCTCGAGCCCGATGGTCGGCGGGTGCGCCTCACCGATGCGGGGCACGCCCTCGTCGTGCGCGCCGACGAGGTGCTAGCCGCGATGGACCGCGCCGTGGCCGAGATGGCCCACCATCGCGGCTCTGCCCGCGGTCGCGTCCGCGTCGCGTTGTTTCCATCCGGCGCCGCACTATTGCTGCCGCGGGTGCTGCCTGCTCTCGCCGACAGTGGCGTCGAGGTCATCGCCCGCGACGAGGATGTTCCGCCGAGCGAAGTGCCGCGCCTGCTCGCCGACTACGACATCGTCCTCACCCACCGCGACGAGCGCTCGCCCGGTATCGCAGGCCCGCGTGTCAGTACCACCGTCATCATGCGCGAACCCACCGATGTCGTTGTCGCCCTGACGCATCCGCTCGCTGGCCGCACCGAGGTGACACCCGCCGAACTCGCGGAGGAAACCTGGCTCAGCGTCCGCGGCGGCTTCCCGGTCGACGATGTCCTACGCTCCATCGCCACCATGACCGGCGTCCAACCCCGTATAGCCCAGCGCCTCAACGACTTCCGCGTAATCGAAACCCTGGTCGCCGCCAACTACGGCGTGGCCCTCATGCCCCGCTGGGCCGTGGCCCACCCCAACCTCGCGGTCCTACGCCTCTCCGGCGTCCGCGCCGCCCGCCTCTACGAACTGGCCACCCGCCCGCACGCCGCCACCCGCCCCGCCATAGCCACCGTCCTAACCGCCTTCCACACCGCCGCCCACCAAGTAACAGCCGAATAACCCCCACCACCAGCCTCCCCAGACCACCCCACTCCCTCGAGAATGCGCTGATGCAGCATCGCTCTCGACGTTTACCTGCATCAGCGCATGGTGATCGGCTGTCCAACTTGGTTCTTCGGCACGGCCTGTTGGGGCCGACAACCTTGTGCTGCATACTAATTGGCTACCTCGCACAGGGTGTCTCTGTGCGAGGTAGCCAAATGTTCTGCGCCAGTGCCGGGGGAGGCGGGGCGGCCGGTTTGGGGGTTAGTGGTGGCGGGGTGGGCCTGGGCGGTATTGCTGGGAGCCGATGTAGCTGAAGTCGTCGGCGACCATGGCGGCTAGTTCGAGGAGGGCTCGGCGGGTTGGTTTGCTGACCAGTTCGAGGTCGATTTCGGCGCCCTCGGCGAGGTGGTCGTCGAAGGGGACCACCTGGACTGCTCGGGTGCGGTCCAGGAAGAGTTTGCGTAGTTGGTCCAGGTCGACGGTGGAGGCGCCGCGGCGAGAGGCGTTGACCACCACCACGGTTCGTTCGACCAACTTGCCGTAGCCGTGGTGGTCGAGCCAGTCCAGGGTGGCGGAGGCGCTGCGGGCGCCGTCGATGGCGGGGGAGGTCACGAGCACCAGCGAGCTGGCCATATCCAGTACACCGGCCATTGCCGAGTGCATCAAGCCGGTGCCGCAGTCGGTGAGGATGATGTTGTAGAACGACTGCAGGATGCCGATGGCCTGGCGGTAGTCGGCCTCGCTGAAGGCCTCGGAAACCGCTGGATCCTGTTCACTGGCAAGCACTTCCAGTCGGCTCGGTGCCTGGGAGGTATGCGCCCGGACATCGGAGTACCTGGTGATGTGGCTGTCCTCGAGCAGGTTGCGCACGGTGGAGCGGGTCTGCCGCGGCACCCGGTGCGCGAGCGTGCCGAGGTCGGGATTGGCGTCGATCGCGATGACCCGGTCGCCGCGCAGTGAGGAGAACGTCGATCCGAGCCCGACCGTGGTCGTGGTCTTGCCGACGCCACCCTTGAGCGAAAGGATCGCGATCCGATAGTCGCCGCGCACCGGCTGATTCACCCGGTCGACGAGATCGCGGTAGACGACATCCGCCGCGGACTCACCCGGATTGATCATGCCGCCGGAGGCCTTGTGCACGGCCCGGCGCCAGCCACTGCGCGGTGCCTTGCGGGCCCGCTTGAGCAGATTCAGATCATTGACCGAATGCCCTGGCTGCCCAGGCTGCGGCACATGCTGCGGCTGGAACGGCTGCTGCGGCTGATACGGATTCGGCGGCCCGCCTTGCCATCCGGGCGGCGGCCCCTGCTCGGCGTACGGCATCTGACCGGTATTCGGCCCCTGATCCACATAGCCCGGCGGACCCTGTTCCGCATAGGGCAACTGCCCGGCGTGCGGCTGACCCATGGGCGGCTGAGCCATGGGCGGTTGCCCCATCGGCGGTTGCCCCATGGGCGGCTGCTGATACATCGGCGGCTGCACCGGCGGTGGCGGCGCCCAGCTGTAGATCGGCCCACTCTGCGGTTCGCCGTGACCATCCTGCGACACCCGCCGGACCAGCCCATCGGGCCCGATATCCTGCCGGAACTCACCATAGGACGGCTCGGGCTGCACCGGGTGGCTACCACTCTGCCCAGGACCCGGCTGCGCGAATTGGCTGGTGCTGTAAGGCCCGTACGGCTCCGGCGCACCGGGCGGCGCGAAGCCGTCGGGCGGTCCGTACTGCTGTGGCATCCCGGCCTGCGGGTAGGTCGTGGTCTGATCCATCGGCCCCACGGGGTATCCGGCGAATTGCCCGGGCTCCAACTGTGCGGGCTCGTCGGGCTGCTCGGATTCGTGCTGGTCGGTGGCCTCGGCGGTCTCGTGCCCGTCGCCTGCGTGCTCGGGTGCCGCGTCGGCGGTTGCGGATTCGGCCGCCTCGTCCTGCGCCGTGTGCTGACCCGAAGAGTCGGTGGTGACCTCGGCCGTATCCACCGAGTGACTCTGCAGCCAGGGCGGAGAAGTCGGGTTGTGGTCGTTAGTTGTCACTGTTCCCCCATCTGCTCGGAATTCGAGCAGAGAGCTCGGCGCTTGAATGCGAATCAACGCTAGCACGGGGTTCATGCCCCGCGCCGTGGTGTATACAGCGGGCGAGCCGGGTGACACGCCGCCACTAACCACTGCTAGCAGGCGGCTCGAAAACACTGATCCAACAGCGAGTTCGAGACTCGGACGCCCGAATCGGCATCAGTTCGTCACCAATGGGCATCCTGTTCTCACCGTACTCCCCGGTCTCAGCCGAGGTGCCGGATCGCTCGGACCCGGCCCGAACGACCTCGGCCCCAACGAAGCCCGGATCCATGAACTCGGCTCGAGCAAACTCGGCTCGAACGAACCCGGTCCGACGAACCACCCGACGAGCCCGGTCGGTGCGGGCCCGAACGACCTCGCTGGCCAAGGGGTTCCAGTACCACCCGAGCAAGCGAGCTCGGACCCTGTCTGGCCGTGAGGAAAGCAGGGCCGATCGCAAAGCAGCCGTTCAACGGGAACGGCCGCAGCGGCTCCAGGACAGTAGTGAAGGCATCCGGAGGCTCCGGTCCTGGTCCGTTCCAGAGTGAATGTGTAGCAGCGCAGCCTGATTCGCTGACGCTGTGACCGGCACAGCGAGTCCACGTCGGCGGATGGCAGCCGAGGTTCGTGCCCGGTTGGTGGTCGCCCCCGCCCTGGCATGTCGCCTGCAACGACGGCGTACGGCACGCTGAAATCACCGAATAGCCAGAGGTGGGAACCGTCATGAGCGATCCCATCGAGATCCATGCGATCATCGGCGGCAAGCGATTGTCCCGTGACAGGGTGCATGCATGGGAGTCGCGCCAAGCAGTGTCGGTGCTCGGCAAGTTCGCTGCTCGGCTGGGGCGTCGTGCTATCTGAATTGCCGCGCCGCCGAATACCCGAGAACCCGCGTCGAATCCGAGATCCGCTTGGGGATGAACGGTGGTGTGAGGGCGATCACATGACGTCACAGCCGAGTGCCGCCCGGCGTCTTGTGGCCATGACGAATACGGAACAGACCTCGGTGCTTATCACCGGGGCGAACAAGGGACTCGGACTCGAGGCGGCCCGGCGGCTCGGCGAACAGGGTTGGACGATCTTCCTCGGATCGCGTGACGAAGCCCGAGGGCGAGCGGCGGCCGAGAGGCTGACCGCCGATGGCGCGAACGTGGTCCTGGTGCCGCTCGATGTGACCTCGGACGAGTCGGTGGCCGACGCGGTCGGGCTCGTCCGCGAGCACACCGACCGGCTGGATGTGCTGATCAACAATGCAGGCGCGCCCGGGCAGGTCATCGCGCCCGCGGACGCGACGGTCGACGAAATTCACTCCGTCTACGACACCAACGTGTACGGACCGATCAGGGTCACGAATGCCTTCCTGCCCTTGCTGCAGAAGGCGGACAATCCGCGGGTGGTGATGGTGTCCAGCGCCGCCGGTTCCTTCGCGGTCGTCACCGATCCCGAGCAGCCCGTGTCGAAAATGCACGAGCTCGCTTACACCTCGTCGAAGGCGGCGCTGAACATGATTACCGTCCGGTACGCCCAGGCTCTGCCGCAGATCAAGTTCAATGTCGCGACTCCCGGAGAAGTCGCCAACCACACCTTCGCCGCCACCGATATGAACAATCACACCGGTCAGCTGACGGTCACCGAGGGCACCGACTCGATCGTCGGACTTGCGATGATCGACGCGGATGGTCCGACCGGGATCTTCGTCGACCGCTTCGGACCTGTGGCGTGGTGACCACCTCGTAACCACGAGACTGTGAACCGGTCCATGGGGGGAATTCGGCCCGAGCCCTACCAAATGCGGCTCGGGCCGAGTTCGGGAAGTGGTTCCGCGCCGCTGATATAGCAGCGCTTCAGCGCGGCAGGATCGCCTCAGTGCGCCCGGTTGACCGCCGAAACAACAGCCCGCAGCGACGCGGTCGTAATGGACGTGGCGATACCCACACCCCAAACCACCTTGTCGCCGACCGCGCACTCCACATACGCCGCGGCCTGCGCGTCGTCACCGGCCGACATCGCGTGCTCGGAGTAATCCAGCACCCGCACATCGAAGCCGACCGCCGCGATCGCGTCGACGAAGGCGGCGAGCGGGCCATTGCCCGCGCCGGTGATCTCCTGCTCCACGCCGTCGACCTTCACCACCGCGGCGATCGAGTCGACGCCGCCGTCGGTTTCCGAGGCGGTGACCTTCTGGCGCATCCGCTCCAGTGGGCGGATCGGGCTCAGGTACTCCTCGGCGAAGACGTCCCACATCTCCTTGGGCGAGACCTCGCCGCCCTCACCGTCGGTGATCTTCTGGATCGCCTGGGAGAACTCGATCTGCAGCCGCCGCGGCAGCACCAGCCCGTGGTCGGTCTTCATGATGTAGGCGACGCCGCCCTTGCCCGACTGCGAGTTGACCCGGATGACGGCCTCGTAGGTGCGTCCGACATCCTTCGGGTCGATCGGCAGGTAGGGCACCTCCCAGACGATGTCGTCGACATCCGAATCGGCCGCGTCGGCCGCCACCTTCATCGCGTCCAGACCCTTGTTGATCGCGTCCTGGTGCGATCCGGAGAACGCGGTGTAGACCAGATCGCCGCCGTACGGGTGGCGCTCGTGCACCGGCAGCTGGTTGCAGTATTCGACGGTGCGGCGGATCTCGTCGATATCGGAGAAGTTGATCTGCGGATCGACGCCGCGGGAGAACATATTCATCCCCAGCGTCACCAGGCACACATTGCCGGTGCGCTCACCGTTGCCGAACAGACAGCCCTCGATGCGATCGGCTCCGGCCTGGTAGCCCAGTTCGGCGGCGGCCACCGCGGTGCCGCGGTCATTGTGTGGGTGCAGCGACAGCACGATCGAATCGCGGCGGGCCAGGTTGCGGCTCATCCACTCGATCGAATCGGCGTACACATTCGGGGTCGCCATCTCGACGGTCGCGGGCAGGTTGATGATCATCGGCTTATCCGGGGTCGGCGCGATGATCTCGGTGACCGCGTCGCAGACCTCCTTGGCGTAAGCCAGCTCGGTGCCGGTGTAGGACTCCGGGCTGTACTCGTAGCGCCAGTTGGTGTCCGGGTAGTTCTTTTCGATCTCCAGGCACAGCGTCGCGGCATCGGTCGCGATCTTCTTCACCGCTTCCTGGTCCGCGCGGAACACCACACGCCGCTGCAGCACCGAGGTCGAGTTGTAGAAGTGGACGATCACATTGGCCGCACCGGCGCACGCCTCGAAGGTGCGCTCGATCAGCTCGGCGCGACACTGGGTCAGCACCTGGATGGAGACGTCCTCGGGAATGGCCCCGTCCTCGATGATCTCGCGGACGAAGTCGAAATCGGTCTGGCTGGCCGACGGGAAGCCGACCTCGATCTCCTTGTAGCCCATCCGCACCAGCAGGTCGAACATGCGGCGCTTGCGAGCGGGGCTCATCGGATCGATCAGCGCCTGGTTGCCATCGCGCAGGTCGACGGCGCACCAGCCGGGGGCGCGGTCGATGATCTTGTCCGGCCAGGTGCGGTCGGGCAGCGTGATCGGCTCGACCTCCTCGGCGAAGGGCCGGTACCGGAAGGTCGGCATGGACGAGTTCTGCTGTCGGTTCCAGGCGGGCTGGTCGGCGGGCGCGGGCTTGGACGGGGGTGTGATGGTGCGCGTGCCGGATACGAAAGCGTCAGCGGGGGACATGCGATTTCTCCAGGGTGTGGTGGATCCCAGTTATGGGGTCGACCGGCGCCGCAGAACCCCGCGACGGGAAGCCGGTCCGATCAGACCCCGTCGCGGCGGCCGAGAAGAAGTGCCCGCTGCATGATGTCGGCGAGTTTACAGTGCGGCAATGCGTCGATGAAAGCCCGGTCCCCATCGTCCGGTCATCCGACGTAACGATTAGCGTTCCGACCGGCTGGTGAACGCCGGTACGGAGCCCGGTGAGGTCAACCACAGGCTCCGACGGGACGTAAGAGGTAGTTCAGATGACTTGGTTGGAACAACTGGCCGTTTTCGGCGCGGGTATCGCGGCGGGCGGCATCAACACCATCGTGGGATCGGGCACCCTCATCACCTTCCCGGTGCTGCTCGCCTTCGGGATCCCGCCGGTCACGGCGAATGTCTCGAACACCATCGGGCTGGTCCCCGGCGGAATCAGCGGCGCGTACGGCTACCGCCGCGAACTCACCGGACAGCGCGCCAGGCTGGTCCGGCTCGGCACCGCGTCCCTGCTCGGCGGCATCACCGGTGCGATCCTGCTGCTCACGCTTCCGGCGTCGGCCTTCAAGGCCATCGTCCCGGCGCTGATCATCGTGGCGCTGATCTTGGTCGTGGTTCAGCCGCGGCTGGCGCGCTGGGTGAAACAGCGCCGCGCGGCCGATACCGGTCCGCAACCCGAACATGGTGGCCTGATCCTGTTCCTCGCGATCTTCGCGTGCGGCATCTACGGCGGCTATTTCGGCGCGGCGCAGGGTGTGCTGCTGATCGGCCTGCTCGGGGTGTTCGTGCACGAGGACATCCAGCGGCTGAACGGCGTCAAGAATGTGCTCGGACTGTTGGTCAACGCGGTCTCCGCGGTGATCTTCACGCTGATCGCCGATGTCGACTGGCGGGTGGCGGTGCTGATCGCCGTCGGCTCGATCATCGGCGGGCAGTTGGGCGCGAAGTTGGGCAGGCGGATGCCGCCCAATGTCCTGCGCGGGGTCATCGTGGTGGTGGGCAGCATTGCCGTCGTCCGATTGCTGATGACCTAGCACCGAGCGGCGCGGTAGTCGGTCCGCGGGCCGAGCGGCAATAGTCCTGTCGACCCGGGCGAGTTCGACCTGAGGTGGAGGAAGTACGTGGCACTCGAGATTCGACGCCCCTAGTGCGGACGCACTTGCGGCGGAGCGGGATTGGTACCAAAGGAGGACGACGTGGACCGGGTCCGCAACGCAGGATGATCGGTATGCGTGGGTGGAAGATCGTCGGGTTGGCACTGGTCGTCTTGGTACCGTCATTGGTCGCGTGCACCCGGCAGAGCGAGGCGGTATCGCAGATCGCCGAGCTCGTCGCACAGGCCGATGCGGCGCCGACCCCGAAACTCGATTGGGCGCAGTGCGCCGAACCCGAGTTGAGCAGGTATCAGTGCGCCACCGCGGCGGTCCCGATCGACTATGCGCAGCCCAACGGCCCGACGCTGGCCCTGGCGATCATCAAACAGCCTGCCACCGAAAAGGACCGGCGCATCGGCACTCTGTTCACCGCGGTCGGCGGCCCCGGCGGTTCGGGCTTCAAATGGGCCAGCCACGGCGAGCTGTTCGCCGGTGAGGTGGCCCGCCGATTCGATGTGATCACCTTCGACCAGCGCGGCATCGGCCGCAGCGGACAGGTGCGCTGCTTCCCGAATGCCGAAGAGCAGCACCGGTTCTGGTCCGAATTCCTGCTGCCGCCGACCACTGCCGAACAGGAGGGCATCGCCGCGCGCAACGCCCGTGCGCTGGCCGCCGGATGCGCCGCGAACAGTCCGGAGCTACTGCCGCATCTCACCACCGTCGATGCCGCCCGCGATCTGGATCTGCTGCGCCGCGCGGTCGGCGACGCGACCATGACCTATGAGGGCGCGTCCTACGCGAGTTATCTGGGCGAGGTCTACGGCGCGCTCTTCGGCGACCGGGTCCGCGCACTGCAACTCGGTTCGATGATCGACCCGGACGCCTACACCAACGATTCGTCCGCCCAAATCGCCGACTCCGCGGCGGGCACCGAGGAGGTGCTCACCGAATTCCTGCGGCTGTGCGCCGAAGCGGGCCAGCCGCGATGCGCCTTCGCGGGCCCGGCCAAGACCGACGCCGCCGCACTGCGCACCCGCAACGATGCCGTGCTCGACCGGCTTCGTCAGGGCCCGATCGAGGTCGGAGCGGGTGAGCGCGCCCGCGCGGTGACCCTGACCGAGGTGCTGCCCGCGCACGCCACCATGCTCTACGACCCGAAGGAGGGCTGGCCCGCGCTGGCCGAGCTGCTCACCGAACTCGAGCGTGGTCCGGCGGGCAATCCCGACGCGGTACAGCAGATTCTGGCCGCTGGCGGTTTCGCCGACAATTTCCTCGACGCCTACACCGCGATCAGCTGCGCGGACAACAACTTCGGTCACGAACCCGAGCAATGGCCAACGCTGGCAGCGGAATTCGCGAATACCGCACCGCATTACGGTGCCATGTGGCTGTATCTGCGCCAGGCCTGCGGAGCCTGGCCCGCATCCGCCAAGGGTTATCCGCAGCGCATCACCGGTCCGTGGATTCTGCGCTCGGATAAGCCGGCCCTGCTGTTCAACAATCGGTTCGATCCGGTCACCCCGCTGACGGCCGCCCGCCGGGCCCAGCAGGAATTGGTCAATGCCAGACTGGTGGTCATCGAGGGCGGCTATGGCCACGAGGTGGTGGGCGACTGTGCGGGCCGTCTCCGGGAGCACTATCTCGTCGACCTGCAACTCCCCGCACCCGGTGCGACCTGCAAGCCGGATAGAGCACCTTTCGCCGACTGAACAAACCACGCGGCCTTCCGGTTTCGGGCGCACGGCCACTTCGACAACCGCTGCCGCCGCCCACGCATCCCCTCGGTCGACCAAGATCATTCCCAGCACTGTTCAGCGCACCGGAATCCCGGTAGTCTGCGCTCGGCCATGCGTGACGAGGGAGGTGGCCGGGTGCACAGACGTGCCTTTTTCAAGGCAGCAGGTGCGGCCGCGATGTTGGGTGTCGCGGGTGCTGCAATGGGTACGGGCCCATCCGGTGCGGTAGATCCCATGTGGGACAACCTCTTCCGCATGTGGGTGCCGGAAATCTTTGCGCCACTTCCCGATCCGCCCGCGCATTCGCCCGCGATCGTGATCGGCTCCGGCTTCGGCGCCGCGGTCGCCGCGCTGCGCCTGGCCGAGGCCGGTATCGCCAATACCGTGCTGGAGCGCGGTTCGCGCTGGCCCAATGACCCGTGGCGGGAGATCTTCACCGGTGACGATCTGCCCGACGGCCGCGGCTTCTGGCATCGCACCAACTTCACCGGCGTCACCAAGGTGCCGATGCATTTCGCCAGCTTCGGCGGAGTGCTCGACTGCACCCAGTACCCGGGCATCGACGTATGGCGGGCGGCCGCGGTCGGTGGCGGCTCGGTGATCTTCTCCGGTGCGATGGTCGCGCCCGAGCGCCGCTTCTTCGACCACGTCTTCGGCGGCACCGTCGACTACGGCGAAATGGACAGCGTCTATTACCCGCGCGTGCGGGAGATGTTGCGGCTCAGCCCGATTCCCGGCGACCTCTACGCGGCATCGCCGTTCGCGCATTCCCGGGCCTGGGACGAGCAGGTGCGCAAGGCGGGCTACCAGCCGCTCGCCAATGACTCGATCTTCAACTGGGATATTGTGCGCGGCGAAATCGCTGGCACCACAAGGCCTTCCGCGACGGTGGCGCGCAGCAATCTGGGCAACTCCAATGGCGCGAAGTTCGACCTCAACCAGAACTACCTGCGCTATGCCCAGGACACCGGCAATTCCGCCATCTATCCGGGCCACCGCGTCGACTCCATCGCGCAAGAATCCGGGGGCCGCTACGCGGTGACCGTCACCAAACTTGCGCCGACCGGCGAGGTGATCGGCACCCGCACTCTCACCTGCGACCGCCTTTTCCTCGGCGCCGGTTCGGTCGGAACCTCGGAACTGCTGGTCCGGGCCCAGGCCACCGGCGCACTGCCGAACCTCAACGAGCACATCGGCGACGGCTGGGGCACCAACGGTGATGTGGTGCTGGCCCGCGGCGCCAGCCAGCTCGCCGGCTTCGGTCAGGGCGTGCCGAGCGTGAGCCGGATCCTGGACGAATCCGCGGTGCCGCTCACCCTCGAAAGTTGGTATATCCCGGGCATTCCGTTCGAGACCGGTGCGCTCGCCTCACTGGGCATGGTGCTCGATCCGGCCCGCGCGCGCTTCGGCTACGACCGCGCCCGCAATGCGGTCGGATTGTCCTGGTCGACCAAGAACCGTGACGATATCGTGGCGGCCGCCCGCGCGGTCGATCACCGGATCGCCGAACGCGCCAATGCCCTTGTCGAATACGGTGCCCTCGGCTACGACGCGAACAGCCTGTTCACCGCGCATCCGCTGGGTGGTGCGGTGCTCGGCCGGGCCACCGACGGCAATGGCCGCGTACACGGCCATCCCGGCCTGTACGTGATGGACGGTGCGGCCATTCCCGGGAGCACCGGCACGGTGAATCCGTCGCTCACCATTGCCGCGCTGGCCGAGCGCAATATCGAGGCGATCATCCGCGCTGGGAAGTAGCCCGGCGCGGCGCGTATTACTGTCGGCGGGACCGTTCGGCGTCGAAGGGATCCTCACGTGGCAACTCCAACCAGGCCGACCCGGTACGGCCTCGATGAAGCGCCGAAGCTGGACTTTCCGCGCAAACCACCCGCGCTGTGGTCGGATCTGGTGATGTTGGCGCTGGCCATCGTCTCGGTCGCGCTGGTCACCTGGGTCACCTTCTTCGACGTCACCGCGCACACCTACCGGGTGATCGTGGTCATCGACTATTCGGTATGCGCGATCTTCGCCGCCGAATTCCTGTGGCGCTGGCGGCGTGCGGGCTGGTCGTGGACGTTCCCGTTCATCTACTGGTACGAAGTGCTCGGCATGATCCCGGTGACCAGCCCGTTCTTCCGAGGGTTCCGGTTACTGCGGATAGTGGCGATCGCGGTCCGCGTCGGCCGGGTGGCCGATCGGGCGCTCGGTGAGCGGGTGACCGCCGCGGTGGTGAACCGCTTCGTGACGACCATCGTCGATGTCATCAAGCGCCCCATGACCATCGCCATACTCGACGAGGTCGCGCAGGTGCTGCGCGCGGGCCACTACACTCGCAATATCGCCGCGGCGCTGGAGGAGAACCGCGCCGAAATGGACGAGATGATCCTCGAACTCATCAAGAACGATCCGCAGGCCGGCCGGGTCCGCTACATCCCGTTCCACGACGAGATCATCCGGCTCATTGCCGACACCACATTTCGCATCGTCTTCCAGGTGCTCGCCGATCCGCGCACCGACGAACTGGTCTCGGACGTGATCCGCGAGAACGTGGATCAGATCCGGGACGCGGTGCACGCCGGGGTGCGCGTCGAGCCGTCCAACCACGGCCCGACGCCGTCCGAAGCGAGCGTGCGGCACCAGCTCAGCCGTGTGTCGCGTGCCTGATCTCATCACGCGGCTGTGCGTAACGCATTGTCTCCCAAACGATCAGCAGCACCAGCACACCGCACAGTAGCGCCAGTGCGCCCAGTGCGGGCAGCGCGCAGGCCGCTGGGATCAGCGCGAGCAGCACCACCGCGGCCACCAGTCGCGGCACCGTGACATTGCGGGTCGCGTAGTGCTTGAATCCGACCAGCGCGATCAGATACAGCGCCACACCGCCGTACAGCGAGAACAGCGGGATGCCGTAGAGCGCGTCGTGCAAGGTGTGCGCCGATTCGTCGCCGACGTAGTAGAGCACCTTCTTCAGCCCGAGCGAGAGCAGGATGATTCCGGCGATCATCGGGAAATGCCAGAACGTGTAGCAGTTTCGGGCGATCTTGATCTGTCGTTCACCCTCGGCCCGCCGCAACTCGTGCTCCACCGACAGTGCTGCCACATCGAAATACGCCCACCACAGCAGACCCGATACCGCCAGCCCCAGCATCGATCCGACCGCGATCGGCCACGAAATCGGCAGTCCGGCAACGCCGATGCCGATCGAGACGATCGATTCGCCGAGCGCCACAATGATGATCAGTCCGTAGCGCTCGGAGAAGTGGCTCGGCGAATTCACTCGCCAGTCCTCGCCCGCCAGCAGGGTCCAGCCCATATCTCCGGCGATCGCCGCGATCCACAGCACGATCTGCACGGTTCCGGTGGTCATGGCGGCGATGACGAGCAGGGACGTGCCGATGGTGATCGAACCCAGGCTCCACTTCAGAACCTGGTTGCGCAGTTGCGAATCCTCGGCGCTGGCCAGCAGGAACATGCCCAGATGCACCAGGCGCACGATCAGATACGCGATCGCAAAGACCAGCGGCCCGAACCATCCGCCGGACAGATCGCGGAATGCCTCGGGAATGGTGAGCGCGGCCAGGAAGCCGCCGCCCATCGCGACGAACATGGCGACTCGGGCGATGCCCTCATCCGCGCGTATCACATTGCCGAGCCAGGAGTAGGCGATCCACAGCCACCACATGACGGCGAGTACCAGCCCGGCGCGCAACATGTTCTTGGCGCTGGTGTCGTGTGCGGCGAGGTCGGTGACCATGGTGAAGGCGAAGACGAGCACGAGGTCGAAGAACAACTCGAGCTGGGTGACCGACGCGTCCTCGGCCGTTGGCAGAAGTCGCGCCCGTTTGGAACCGATCATGGTGCACATAGTCGCATCCGAATACGACCGGTGCACCGTTTGCCGGTTGCTCGAAGGAGCTCGGCTACACGGCTTGGAAGTTCTCGTTCTCGGTGAAGCCCTCGGCGAACTCGATGAAGTTCTGCACGATGGTCTCGTTCGAGCGGCGCATGGTCCGGCTCACCAGCATGCCCGGAATGGGGATCGGGACGTAGAGCTCCACGTGGTACCAGACGTCGGTGCCGTCCGCGCCCGCGGTGACCTCGAACCAGCCACCGCCCTTGACGCCGCGCGTGCTGTCGGTGACCTCCCAGGAGGACCGGATATCGGTCCATTCGTACTCCAGCACCTGTAGATCCGAACTGCCCATCAGCTCCGCTTTGACGAATACCCGGCGCGGGCGTAGCTCGACGTCGCGGCTCGCGACTCGTGCGTCGGTGTAGGAGGTCGACCACTCCGGGAGCATCTCTACCGCGGCCAATGCATCCATTACCTGCTCGGGATCGGCGTCGACGACGAAACGGATATCGGTCTTTGTACGCATTCCATACCTCCGCCCCCACCCAACTACATCGGCAAATTGTGCCCAGCGACACATTCGCAAGTCAACCGAGCGTCCGGTGCTCGGGACCACATGGGGCGGTTCCCGCTGCATATCTCGGGGTGATCACGATCGATTATGAACTGCCAGAACGTTTTCCGATTCAAATTCGATCAAACGGCGAAATCGTGGGGTCCAGTGGACTTGCCGTCGGACCGGCCGGGGTATTCGTCCGCCCGGCCGGAAAGCCGGACCGGCATCCGGCCGTCGGTGATCGCGACGGCCGGCCGGGTGTCGATCGCGGGATTTCCGGGCCGGGCGTGGCCGCGCAGCAAAGAACGGGCCCGCCGCTAGCGGGCCCTCGGGCTTCGCGGCTCAGGGCATTGCGGGTTCGATAATCGCGTCCGGGCCCGGGTAGACGAGCGATTCATGCCCGTCGTCGAATCGCACCACGTAGGGCGGTGCTCCCTCGGGCCCCCGGACTTCGACGATTTCGCCATGGCGATCGCCCTGTCCCACAACGTGTCCATGCACGAGGAGCCGGTCTCCGACATTCGCCATCATGGCCCCATTATCGAATGGCAGTGACGTGCATCACAAGGGCTGCCGCATAACGCGGCGTTTCACTCGCTTCCGATGAGTCGGTCGACCGCCGCTTCGATCAGCTCCTGGCTGTGCTCCTCGGTGAAGATCCCCGGCAGCGTGAGCCGGTCCACGATCAGCCAATTCAGCGCCAGATAGAGCAGAATCACCGACTTCTCGTCGCCGGGCATTCCGGCATCGAGGTGGTTGCGCACGTTGAATTCCAGATCTGCGCGCACCGCCTCGGTCATGACCGCGCGCAGCTCCGGTCGCCGGGTCGCCTCCAGGCGCAGCTCGAGCATGGCCAGGTAGCCGGTGCGGAACGCCTCGATGCGGCCGACCAGCTCCCGCATCAAGTCGGTGATATGCGCACGCGTCTTCGGGCCGGTGGTGAGTTCGGCCATGGTCGCCGCGCTCGGCGCCAAGCGCTCATAGAAGCGGCCGCCGGCCTGGGTGAGCAGGTCGTCGCGGCTGGCGAAGTAGTTCGACGCCGTACCCGCGGGCACCGCGGCCTCCTTGTCCACCGCCCGGAAGGTGAGCCCGCGCGCTCCCTCCTTGGCCAGTACCTCGAGCGCCGCGTCGAGCAGCGCCTGCCGTCGCTCGGGATTCGTCCGGACCACTTGACACCACTCCATCCGTAGTACTACATTTCAAATCACTACATACAGAGTACAACGGATCAGGCGGTTTTGATATGCGAAAGCTTGTTTACTACGTGGCCGTATCGCTCGACGGCTACATCGCGGGTCCGGCGGGGGAGTACGACTTCTATCCAATGGACGCCGAGATGACGACCTGGATCAACGAGCGGTATCCGGACTTCGTGCCGAGTCCCGCGCGACCGCACTTCGGGAGAGCGGTGGACGAACCGGCCGCGCGCTTCGACACCGTCCTGATGGGACGGGCGAGCTATGAACCCGCGCTGTCGGAGGGCGTCACCAGCCCATATGCGCATATGCAGCAGTACGTCATCTCGAGCACCCTCGGACCGATCGACGATCCGAAGGTCGAGGTGGTCGCGAGCGATCCGGTCGCTCTGGTGCGGCGGTTGAAAACCGAAGAGGGCGGCGATATCTGGCTGTGCGGCGGCGGCAAGCTGGCCGGGGCGCTGCTCGGCGAGCTCGACGAGATGATCATCAAGAGCTATCCGGTCGTCGCGGGTGGCGGCATCTCCGCCTTCTCGGGCGCATTCGACCCCACCCTGTTCACACCCACCCAGCGCCGGGAATTCGGCAATGGCGCCCAGGTCACCTGGTTCTCCCGGGCCTGACCATCCAGCGGCACGAAAGAGGTATCGGTATGCGAAAACTCGTCTACTTCGTCGGCATGTCCCTCGACGGCTACATCGCGGGTCCCGGCGATGACGTCAGCTTCTATCCGGTCGGTGATGACATGTGGGACTGGCTGAAAGCCGAGTACCCGGAGACGCTGCCCACCCATGTGCGCCCGCATATCGGGCTGGCGGTCGATGCTCCGAACCAGAAGTTCGACACCTTGGTCATGGGCCGGGGCACCTACGCCCCGGGCCTGGCCGTCGGCCTGACCAGTCCGTACGCCCATATGCGGCAGTACATCGTGTCGAGCTCCCTCGGCCGCATCGACGACCCGCCGGTGGAGCTCGTCGACAGCGATCCCGTCGGTCTGGTTCGTCGCCTGAAGCAGGAGGACGGCATGGACATCTGGCTGGCGGGTGGTGGCAAACTCGCCGCGCAACTGCTCGGCGAGATCGATGAACTCGTCATCAAGAGCTATCCGGTGGTCGCCGGTAGCGGAACCCCGGCTTTCGCAGGTGAATTCGATCCGACGCTGTTCGCGCCGACCGAGCGCACCGAGCTCGGCAACGGCACCCAGGTCACCTGGCTGACCAGGGCCTGAGGCGTCGGCTCGTCGACGGTGCGGAGACAGCGCCGTTCGTCCCCGGCTGGGAGCGGGTGCACGCCCTGCGGGCACTCGATTCCGGACGGCCCGCCGATGCGATGGTCTGGTGTCGGCGCGAAGGGCGTTGGCAGCAGCGGCCTTCCGACGATCATGCGGTCTCCGGCCTGACCGATCCGCAGATCGCCATGTTCATCAGCCGCGGCACCGTCGAAACGCATCTGGCCCATGTCTACGCCGAGCTCGGGATCGCCGATCGCACCGAACTCGCCTGGCTCGCACCCGGCGCTGGCTCCGGTCAGCCGCGCAGAAACGACAGGCGCACTTCCCGATCCGGATTGTCGACATTCAGATCGACCAGCGCGATCGACTGCCAAGTGCCCAATGTCAGCGCACCGCCGATGACCGGAACGGTGGCGTAGGGCGGGATCAGCGCGGGCATCACATGTGCGCGTCCGTGCCCGCGCGAGCCGTGCGCATGCCGCCAGCGATCATCGGCGGGCAGCAGGTCGCGCAGTGCGGCGAGTAGATCGTCATCGCTGCGCGCACCGAGTTCCATGATGGCGATTCCGGCCGTGGCGTGCGGAACGAAGATGTGCAGGAGTCCGTCCGCGCCCGCCTCCCGCGCAAATGACGCACACTGCGGGGTGAGGTCGTATACGACCTCGGATCGTCCCGTGGTCACCTCGATCACCGTGCTCTTCATGGCGTCCATCGTCCTCCTCGGATCTGGCGGTGGAGCTATCCGGATTCGGTGTCGCGCAGCAGGGCCGTGACGCGCACCGCGGTCTCGTGCAGCCGCTGGAACACATGCGGTGCTCGAGCCCCGGCAGCGCCGCACCCGCTGTGCCATGAACGTGCAGGCGACGGTTGTCGTCGGCCAGCGCGGCGAGTGGCTGATCGCCGCGTTCCAGAACACGAAAACGCACCCGCTCATGGCAGCGATCGGCATCAAGATCGACTCGCGTCAGGCCCCCTCGACGCTGCCGGGCCGGGAGGTACCAGCAAATTAGATAGACCTCGGCCGGTACTCTGGGGAGCTGTTAGCAGCTGTTTGTCGATCTTGGAGGACCCTGTCGTGGCTCTCGTGGTTCAGAAGTACGGAGGATCCTCGGTAGCAACCGCCGAGCGCATCCGGCGCGTCGCTGAACGGATCGTCGAAACGAAGAAGCAGGGCCACGATGTGGTGGTCGTCTGCTCGGCCATGGGCGATACCACCGACGAACTGCTCGATCTGGCCCAGCAGGTGGCGCCAGCGCCGCCCGCCCGCGAAATGGATATGTTGCTCACCTCCGGCGAGCGCATCTCCAACGCGCTGGTCGCCATGGCCATTCACTCGCTCGGTGCCGAGGCCCGCTCGTTCACCGGCTCGCAGGCGGGTGTGATCACCACCGGATCGCACGGTAACGCCAAGATCATCGACGTCACCCCCGGCCGGGTCCGCGCCGCGCTGGACCAAGGGCTGGTCGTGCTGGTCGCCGGATTCCAGGGCGTGAGCCAGGACAGCCGCGATGTCACCACGTTGGGCCGCGGCGGTTCCGACACCACCGCGGTCGCGCTGGCCGCGGCGCTGCACGCCGACGTTTGTGAGATCTATACGGATGTGGACGGCGTCTTCACCGCCGACCCGCGGATCGTGCCCGACGCCCAGCAGCTGGAGCAGGTCTCCTATGAGGAGATGCTCGAGCTCGCGGCGTGCGGCGCGAAGGTACTCATGCTGCGCTGCGTGGAATACGCGCGCCGCTACAACGTTCCGGTGCATGTGCGCTCGTCGTATACCGACAAGCCCGGCACCTACGTCTATGGATCGATGGAGGACATCCCCTTGGAGCAAGCAATCCTCACGGGCGTCGCGCACGACCGCAGCGAGGCCAAGGTGACCGTGGTCGGGCTGCCGGATGAACCGGGCTACGCCGCCAAGGTGTTCCGCGCGATCGCCGACGCGGAGATCAATATCGATATGGTCCTGCAGAACATCTCCAAGATCGAGACGGGCAAGACCGATATCACCTTCACCCTGCCCAAGACCGAGGGCGCGCGTGCGGTGGAGATGCTGACCAAGCGTCAGGACGAGATCGGTTTCTCGCAGGTGCTCTACGACGACCACATCGGCAAGGTCTCGCTGGTCGGCGCGGGTATGAAGAGCCATCCGGGCGTCACCGCCACCTTCTGTGAGGCGCTGGCGCATGCGGGTGTGAACATCGATCTCATCTCCACCTCCGAGATCCGGATCTCGGTGCTGGTCAAGGACACCGAACTGGACGAGGCCGTGCAGGTGCTGCACAAGGCCTTCGATCTGGGCGGCGACGAGGTCGCCGTCGTCCACGCGGGAACAGGACGCTGACTTGACCGGGTCGAGCGCGGAGGCGGCAGCGCGGCGCAACCACGCAGCGCTCCAGGTCGAGTCGAAAGGGACACAGTGATGGGCGTACGGGTAGGAGTCGTCGGCGCGACCGGACAGGTCGGCGCCGTCATGCGAAAACTGCTGGAGGAGCGCAACTTCCCGGCCGATGAGGTGCGTTTCTTCGCCTCGGCCCGCTCGGCGGGTAAGACCCTGCCGTGGCGCGGCGGCGAAATCGTGGTCGAGGACACCGAGACCGCCGATCCCACCGGCCTGGATATCGCGCTGTTCTCCGCGGGCGCCACCATGTCCCGGGTGCAGGCCCCGCGCTTCGCGGCGGCCGGTGTCACCGTGATCGATAACTCGTCGGCTTGGCGTAAGGATCCCGAGGTCCCGCTGGTCGTCAGCGAGGTGAATCCGGAGCAGACCCGCAATCTGGTCAAGGGCATCATCGCCAATCCGAACTGCACCACCATGGCCGCGATGCCGGTGCTCAAGCCGCTGCACGACGTGGCCGGACTGCAACGCCTCATCATTTCGAGCTACCAGGCGGTCTCCGGCAGCGGTCTGGCCGGTGTCGAGGAGCTGGTCTCGCAGGTGCGCGCCGTGGTCGACGATGCCGAAAAGCTCGTGCACGACGGCAGTGCGGTGCAGTTCCCGGCCCCGAACAAGTACGTCGCGCCGATCGCCTTCGATGTGATCCCGCTCGCCGGTTCGCTGGTCGACGACGGTTCCTTCGAAACCGACGAAGACCAGAAGCTGCGCAATGAGAGCCGCAAGATCCTCGGCCTGCCCGACCTGCTGGTCAGCGGCACCTGCGTGCGCGTCCCGGTCTTCACCGGCCACTCGCTGTCGGTGAATGCCGAATTCGCCGAACCGATTTCGGTCGAGCGTGCCAAGGAAATCCTCGCCAAGGCCCCCGGTGTCCAGCTCACCGATGTGCCCACCCCCTTGGCCGCCGCAGGCAAGGACGACTCGCTCGTCGGCCGCATCCGCCGGGATCCGGGCGTCCCCGATGGCCGCGGCCTCGCGCTGTTCATCTCGGGTGACAACCTCCGGAAGGGTGCCGCCCTCAACACCATTCAAATCGCCGAAGTCCTGTTGGCCCAGCGCTGACCGCTGACCGTGCGGGCCGTTCCGATCGCGAGATCCGAACGGCCCGTTCGGTATTCGGCGCTCCGAAGATCGCAACGCTTATACGGTGCCGTACCAGGCAGCCCATAGGGTCGATGAGGCTCGCCGTGCGGGTTACGTTGGCAGGGTTTGGGTGATGCGCCACAGGCGCCGGGCAGTTCGCCTTCTTCGATCGCTTGCGTACTCTGCTGTACCGAGCAGTTCATGGTGGCGTGCACCGCGAATGACATTGCCGGATCATGAACATCGAGTCCTGCTGTCGGGTGCGGACTTCGGCGCACCGGTCGCGCGACGAGATGTCGGCCGAGCCGCTGGATGTGATCCGATCTGGACTCGATCGACCCAGGGCTGTCGATGAGGCTCTCCGCTACGTTGGCAGGGTTTGGGTGATGCGCCACAGGCGCCGGGGCAATTCGCCTTCCGCAAAGGAGTGGATCTGGGTCAGGTGCCATCCTTCGGCGACCTGGTCGACCAGGGCCCGGGTGAAGAAATGGACGGCGAATCCACCGTGCTCGTAGGTGTCGTCCCCGTATGCGATGCCGTTGCCGTAGTGTGCGTCGCCGACGTGGCGGACGGTGTAGACGAAGGTTCCTCCCGGTCGCAGGACTCGGCGGATTTCGGCGGTCAGCGCGAGGATGTCCTCGGTCGATAGGTTCATGCACAGCAGCATGTGGGCGAATACGCCGTCGAATGTGTTGTCGGGCAAGGGGATCGGTTCGCGCGCATCGTGTTCGATCGCCTGCACCCGGGTGCTGACGCCGGTGGTTTCGGCGGCGGCCTGTAGTTGGGTCAACCCGACCGTGCTGAAATCGGTAGCGGTGACCTGAAACCCGGATCGGGCCAGGTAGAGCGCATCGCGTCCGTGCCCGGCACCCAGTTCCAGAACATCGTGGACCCCGGCGGCGCGGAAAACGTCGCCGGCGTGGACGGCCGCTTCGGAGGGCTGTTCGCCGTACATGCCGGGATGGGATCGGTAGGTCTGATCCCAATGTTCGTGCTGGTCGCTGCCCATGCCCGACATACTCCATCACCCGAGGCGAATCCGTCGGCATCAACGCATCGAAATGTGGCTGTCCACTCACCGCAGAGTTCGTCGTGAGCATCGATCTGTCCAAGGCACACTGGTCCAAGTCCAGCCGCAGCACATCCGACCAGGAATGCGTGGAGGTTACACACCCGAACGGCCGACTATTCGGAGTGCACGACTCCAAAAATCCCACCGCCCCAGCACTGATCTTCACCCCACCGAATGGAACACCCTCACCGCTCGCGTAACCGATCGATCACCCCACATCACCCACAACGACCCCCAGATCCCTCGAGAATGCGCTGATGCAGGGCCTTCTCGATGTTTGCCTGCATCAGAGCATGGTGATCACCTGTCCAGGTGGGATTGGGGGTGGGGGCGCATTCCGTCGAAGACGATGGTGAAGGTGCGGTGGCGTTGTTCCTTTGTGGCGCCGGTTTCGTGGGCGGCCAGGAAGGCGCCTTTCAGGAGGCGCATCAGGTCGGTGATGTCCATATCGGGTCGTACGGCACCGGATTGTTGTGCGCGGGTGAGTAGTTCGCTGATGGCGGCGTTCAGGTCGTGGACCGGACCGAGGTAGCCGGGGGAGTCGTGGCCGCCGACGGCGTCGGCGAGGTCGCGTTTGACGCCGCCCTCGGTGACCATGCTGTCGAGGAAAGCGAAGAAGGCGCGGCCGGGGTCGGGGGCGGTGGACAGGTCGCGGGCGTGGGTGATCATGCGCTCCACGCGGTCCACGATCGCGGCCTGGAAGAGGGCTTCCTTGGTGGGGAAGTGGCGATAGACGGTGCCCGCGCCGACGCCAGCGCGGCGGGCGATTTCATCCAGCGGCACCGAAATGCCTTCCTCGGCGAATGCCGCCTGCGCCGCGGCGAGTACCCGGTCGCGATTGCGGCGTGCGTCGGCGCGCAACGGGCGTGATTCCTCGCGATCGGTCACAGCTCGCACCTCGCTGGCGCTCGATTCCGCTGCGACCGGTGGTGTGGTGTCTTGGGTTCTGTTGCTGCGCCCGGTCACGAGGGACGAGTTTACCGAAACCATTGACAAGCGGGGCGGTCGTTCCGGATCATAAACGGGGTAAACGTTCCGCTTAACTGAAGAAGGTGTTTTCATGGTCGAGACTTCGGTGGAAAGCCCGCGTGAGCTGGTCGAACGGATCTTCCGCGAGTTGCCTGCCCGTGATGCCGACGCATTCGTCGAGTTGATGGCACCGGATGCGGTCTTCGAGATCCCCTTCGTCATACCCGGAATGCCTAACCGGCTGGTCGGGCGCGAGGAGATCCGGGCGCATCTCGCGCAGCGCTGGTCCGGAATTTCGGCTATCGAGGTGCACGGGATCTATCCACAGGTGTACGAAACAGCCGATCCCGAGGTGGTTTTCGTGGAGAACGAGGTGGATATGACGATGCCCGGCGCCGAACGGGCGCGGGTTCGCACCTCCGTCAATGTGATTCGCGTGCGCGACGGCAAGGTCACGCTGTTCCGCGACTACATGGATACCGCGCGGTTCGCCCGTCTTGTGGAGAAGTGATCAGCGCCTGTGTGATTCGTAAGCGTATCCCCCGGCGTCCAGGGGGTGAGGTCAGACTGTTTTGTGGCCACATGGATGCGGCGTGGTTCGCCCGCCGTGTCGATTAGTGATCAGCGCCCGGGTGATCCCCATACGCATTCCCCGGCATCCAGGACGGCAAGGTCGAACTGTCTCGTGGCCGCCCGGATACAGGCGTGCCTCGCCCAGTTCGTGTACCGGCCAGTGCCGCGTCCAGGTAGCTCCTGCCGTATCGCCCCCTTGGTCCAGGGGGCGGTCGAAGGTAGTCGAATGGTGGTCACTCAGGCCCTATTTGACGCCACATGACTACGCTCGGCTAGCAGCCGAAGTGGGCAGTGCAGCGATTTGTCTGGACGGGGTACTGGCGCCCGGGGGTCCGAAAATACCGTCGCACCGCCCGGGTTCCGACTGCTAGCCTGCGCCGATGGCGAATCCTTATCCACAGGTGTACTTCGGGGACCGGATCGTTGACGCGCAGGCGGCGTCGGTCGGTGTGGCATCGTCGGCAGTGCTGTACGGCCTGAGTGTGTACACCGTGTTCCCAGTGCATGTGGACGGATCGGCACGCACCGCATTTCGACTCGACGACCATTTCCGGCGACTCGAGGAATCCTGCAAGATCATCGGCATCGACCGGTTCGCCGCCGAATGGGATTTCGCCAGATTCCGCGCCGCGGTCATCGATCTGATCGCCGCCAATGCGCCGACCGAGGATGTATTCGTCCGCGCGACAGTGCATGTCGTCGAATCGATTCCTGGCACCCGGGTCCGTGGATGCGCGATTCAGGTGAGCATTTTCGTCTACGGGGCGGTGCCGATCGTGCCCCAGAACGGTATGCGCCTGAAATCCAGTCCGTGGCGGCGCATTCCGGACAATGCGATTCCCTCACGGGCGAAAGTCAATGGTGCGTACGTCAATTCCGTGCTTGCCAAACAGGATGCCATCGACAGTGGTTATGACGACTGCATCTTCCTCGACGGCAACGGCCACGTCTGTGAACTCAGTGCCGCCAATATCTTCCTCGTCCGCAACGGCACCCTGATCACCCCGGATGTGTCCTGTGACATCCTCGACGGCATCAACCGCCGCACCATCCTCACCCTCGCCGCCGAGGACGGCATCCCGGTCGTCGAGCGCACCATCGACCTCACCGAGCTCTACATCGCCGATGAAGTCTTCGTCACCGGCACCTCCTCCGGAACCTCCCCCGTCACCGAAGTCGACGGCCGCCTCATCGCCAACGGCCACCCCGGCCCCCTCACCCAAACCCTCCGCAAACGCCACAACGCCGCCCTCCGCACCGACACCCACCACGCCTGGCTCACCCCCCTGTGACTTCCCGCATAAGCCGTGACTACCTCGCATAAGCTCTACGGAGTTCTATCGTGTGCGAGGTAGTCACGGTATGTGTGGGACGAAAGCCTGCGTGCGATAACGGTGGCGCGGTGGTTTCGGGCCAGTGGATGGTCGAGAGCGCGGCCTGCCATTGACCTGCTTCGGCTGCGGACCACGCAAACGCTCGGCGGACGGCATCGCAGTGCGTGTGATTCAGCGGATCCCCGGCGTGCGCGGATCCGGACCCAGGCAGACCTGAATGACACATCCGGGTGCGGTATCCGCGAACGGTGGCGACAGTGGATAGTTCAGGCAGCTGAAGACGTCGCAGCCCGGATACGCGGCCGGTCCGACGCCGAAGACCGCGAGCAGGATATTCGTATCCACGAATCGGTTCGGATCCAGGACCAGCGGCGGCTCCACATAGGGACCCGGATCGGGCACCCGATTGTCCTGGAACGCCGCGAACAACCGGCGGAAGAATTCGTGCGGCAATTCCGCGGTGTCCTGCACGCTCCCCAAAATGCCCTCGCTGCTGACATTTCCGAAGACGCCGGTCCACATCACCGTCAAATCCAGACTCGGCACGACGAAGACGTTCTGCATGCCGAGTCCGGCCATCATGTACACATCGGCGGGCAGGAAGCCGGGGGTCTCCGCACATCCCGGCCCGACCCAGAACAGATAGCCGTAGCACTTGTTGGTGCGCGACGGCTGGTGTGCTTTGCGCAGATACGCCTGGGAGACGAGTTGCTGTGCGCCCCAGCGTCCGTTATTGCTCACCAGCAGACCGAGTTTGGCGAAATCGTTCGGCGGGATCATCAGATGGGCGTATCCGTAGGTGTGCCCGGCACGATCGCGCGCCCAGTAGTAATCCCCGCGTTCGATGCCGAGCGGATCGAAAAGCTCACGCTGGGCGAACTGCTGCAACGGCTCACCGACGGCCAACTCGATGACGTAGGAGAGCAGGTCGACATTGCGCTGGCTGTAGCTGAATACTGCACCCGGCGGATTGTCCAGCGGCACCCCGAGCGCCTGCACGGCACTATTCGGATCGACCGGAATCACGCCGGTGGCGCCCTCGGTGAGCACACCCACCTTCATTCCGGAGGTCTCGGTGAGCAGATCCTCCACCCTGATCGACCGGTGCTCCGCATCACCGAGCCCCGGCGGCAGATACCGGCCGATCGGCGCATCGATATCCAGTTTGCCCTGATCCCATGCGATTCCGGCGAGCAGCGAAATAATGCTCTTGGTGGCGCTCCAGATATTCCAGGCAACATTCCCGGTCTGCTCATTCGTCGACCCCTCGCCGACCAGGCAATTGTGCCGGAAAACTTGCACATTCAACCGATTGCGCCCAGCCACGAACGCCATTGCCTGCGCCAGCAGCTCCGAATCCAACCCGACCTGCTCCGGCGCCGCCCGCTCCAACTCCCGCCCGGACGACACCCCGCACGTCACCTGAGAACCCGTCTCCGCCTGCGCCCCGCCCGCGAAAACAACCCCCGCCACCAGCGATACTGCCGCAATTCCGGCCAGGAATCCGTAGATGCGCCCCATGCGCATGAGGCTATCGCGCTGATCCCCGCCACACTGCACAACAGGCGGATATGGCCCCACCGCATTCCCGACGCTCGCCTTCGGCGGTCATACCGAGCGGCGCCGGGTGCTGTTGCAACCATGTGCCGTGAATGGCGCGGGCCTAGTGGCGTCTCAGGTGACACCGCCGCCGATGTCTGTGACGGGTGCTGGCCCGAACGGTGATTGCCCGTCCGGCCGCGCCGGATTCGCGCCCTTGCTCGCCCTTCAGCGGTCGTGTGGTTGCGATACCGGCGCCAGATGCCGTGGATCTCGATGCCCCGGGGTGGCGCTGCGCAAGATCGGCTGCTGTCACATGCAGGTGCCGCGAACGGCGTGGGGCGAGTCGCGTCTCGGGTGTCGCCATCACCGAGTCACATCCCGGCGCACGGCCGGTTTCGAATGGCGATTGCCGTGTTCCGTCGGAGCCGGATTCCTGCCGCGGTCAGCGGTCATGCCGTGTGACACCGGGCGGCTGTCACACGGCAATTCAACTGCGCGCGAACCGACTACGTGCGGCGTACCAACAGCCGCCAACGGCGAGGACCGCGAGCCCGGCCAGTACGGAGCCGACGGGTAGCGACAGCCCGACGATCACGCATCCGGCCGCACCGGCAATCGGCACCCAGCGTGCCGGACGATTTTCGGCGGCGGTCAATGTCGCGGCCGAGACATTGGCGATCAGGTAGTACACGAGCACCGTGAACGATGAAAAGCCGATGGCCGCACGCAGATCGAAGGTTCCGGCCACGACCGCAACTACCACACCGACCGCCAATTCCGCCCGATGCGGGACGCCGAAGCGGGGATGCACCGCGGCCAGCGCGTCCGGCAGATGGCGGTCGCGCGCCATTGCCAGCACTGTGCGCGAGACCCCGAGAATCAGTGCGAGCAGCGATCCGGCCGCCGCGAGCACCGCGCCGACCCGGACAACCGGTGCCGAGCCCGGTACCCCCGCAGCCGAGACGACCCTGGCCAGCGGGTCGATAGCATGCGCGAGACCTGCGGATCCGAGTGCCTCGAGCACCGCCACCGCGACCAGCGCATATACCGCGAGTGCGAGCCCGAGCGCGATCATGATGGCCCGCGGAATCGTGCGCCGCGGATCGCGCACCTCCTCGCCGAGGGTGGCGATGCGGGCATATCCCGCGAAGGCGAAGAACAGCAAGCCCGCCGCCTCCAACACCCCGCGCGGCCCGATCCGGTCCGGCAGATCCGTTGCGTCGGAATGACTTCCGAACAATCCCACCCCGACCACCAGCGCGAGCACGGCCAGCACCGCCGCCACGATGATCCTCGTGGCCAGCGCCGATTTCTGCACCCCGGTGTAGTTGATCGCGGTGACCGCAGCCACCGCCACGACCGCGACGACCCGCGAATGTTCCGGCCACGCGTAGCTGCCGATCGTCAGCGCCATCGCCGCACATGAGGCCGTCTTGCCCGCGACGAACCCCCACCCGGCCAGATATCCCCAGAACGCACCCAGGCGCTCGCGTCCGTACACATAGGTGCCGCCCGACACCGGATATAACGCCGCCAGCCGCGCCGAGGACGTCGCGTTGCAGTACGCGAGCAGCGCGGCAACCGCCAATGCGAGCAGTACCCAGTCGCCCGCCGCAGCGGCTGCGGGGGCGAGCGCCGCGAAGATGCCAGCGCCGACCATCGATCCGAGCCCGATGATCACCGAATCGGTGAGCCCGAGCCTGCGCTGGAGCGCATCGCCGTGCGTTGCCATGGCTGCATCATCGGTCACACCACCGCGAACCACGAATCGGGCCGCCCGGGAAATGCAAAACGCCGCCAGGAACCTGCGGTTACCTGGCGGCGCTGAGTCTCCGGACGCCACGCCAGCGTCACGACTCCGGTGCCGACGTCCCACAAGCGCCTCTCGGCGAGTGGTCGCTCGAAGCGACAAATGGGGTGAGGCCCGGGGCTGTCCGGACGCCGACAGTGCTGATCAACCACCCACCATCCCGACTTATTCCGCGTGACCGAATGTGAACTGGATCACAATGCGTGGTCGGCGTGGGACCTGCGCTCGCCCGGGTCAACCCAACCGCGGGCCGCGGTTCGGGTCCGAGGTCCGGTCGCTGTGGGGACTCGGGCATGTCCATCGCAATGCGGGCGATTTCGAGGAGGCGCGCCAGCGGTTTTCCGATGAGAGCATCGGCGTTCCGCTGGCGGATCGGGTGTGCGCCGAAATGCGTGCGATGGGCCGTCTGCCCGCTAATCTTTAGAAGATCGCTTTCTTGACTTACTCAAGAAAGCGGGTCATTATCGGTTCCATGCACACCAACGCCACCGATCCACAGGCCCAGCTGCGCGCGGCTGGTCTGCGGGTCACGGCCGCGCGGGTCGCGGTGCTGAATGCGGTCGCGGCTCGACCACATTCGGATGCCGATCGAGTGGCCGCTGCCGTCCGAGCGAAATTGGGATCGGTATCCACGCAGGCCGTCTACGACGTGCTCCGGGCCTGCGTGCACGCCGGAATCCTGCGGCGCATCGAGCCAGCCGGTTCGCCCGCGCGCTATGAGACCCGGACCGGAGACAACCATCACCATCTGGTGTGCCGAAGCTGCGGCACGGTCGTGGATATCGACTGTGTCGTGGGCAGTGCCCCCTGCCTGGAACCCGAGGACGCCAACGGGTTCGTCATCGACGAGGCAGAGGTCGTCTTCTGGGGACTGTGCCCGAATTGCCGTACGAGCTGAGGAGGCTGCCATGACCAAGCCGACAACCACAAATGCCGGAACGCCGGTCCAGAGCGATAACGAATCGCTCACCGCGGGCACACAGGGCCCGATCCTGCTGCACGACCACTACCTGATCGAGAAGTTGGCCCAGTTCAACCGGGAGCGGGTACCCGAGCGCATCGTGCACGCCAAGGGTGCCGGCGCCTTCGGCGAGCTGGTTGTCACCAACGATGTCAGCCGCTACACCAAGGCCAAGCTGTTCCAGCCGGGTGCGCGAACCGAATCGCTGGTCCGGTTCTCCACCGTCGCTGGCGAGCAGGGCAGCCCGGACACCTGGCGTGATCCGCGCGGTTTCGCGGTGAAGTTCTACACCGAGGACGGCAACTACGACCTCGTCGGCAATAACACCCCGATCTTCTTCATCAAGGATCCGATCAAATTCCCCGACTTCATCCGTTCGCAGAAGCGCCTGCCCGGCAGCGGACTCCGCGATAACAACATGCAGTGGGACTTCTGGACCCTGCGTCCGGAAACGGCCCACCAGGTGACCTGGCTGATGGGTGACCGCGGCATCCCGAAGACCTATCGGCACATGAACGGCTACGGTTCGCACACCTACCAGTGGATCAATGCCGACGGTGCGCGCTTCTGGGTGAAATACCACTTCAAGACCGATCAGGGCATCGACTACCTGACCCAGGCCGAGGCCGACCGCCTCGCCGGTGCCGACGGCGACTACCACCGCCGCGATCTTTACACGGCCATCGAGCGCGGTGAGTTCCCGAGCTGGACGCTGTATGTGCAGGTGATGCCGGTCGACGAGGCCGAGGGCTACCGATTCAACCCGTTCGATCTGACGAAAGTGTGGTCGCATCGGGACTACCCGCTGATCGAGGTCGGCAAGTGGACGCTGAACCGCAATCCGGCCAACTACTTCGTCGATATCGAGCAGGCCGCCTTCGAACCCTCGAATGTCGTTCCCGGCATCGGCTTCTCACCCGACAAGATGCTGCTCGGCCGGGTATTCGCCTACGCGGACGCGCACCGCTACCGCATCGGCACCAATTACGCGCAGCTGCCGCCGAACCGGGCCAGGGCCGCGGAGGTGAACTCCTACTCCAAGGAGGGTGCGATGCGCTACGACTACAACGACGCGAATGTGCCCGTCTACGCACCGAATTCGTTCGGCGGCCCGCACGCCGACCCCGAGCAGGCGCCCGATGGCGGCATCTGGGAGTTCGACCCGACCGCTGGGGGACGGCAGTCGGCGGAGCCGACGGGGTGGGTGAGCGCTGTACGGGCGGGGTATTTCGAGCACGCCGAGGACGGCGACTTCACCCAGGCGGGCACGCTGGTGCGTGAGGTTCTCGACGACGATCAACGGGATCGCCTGGTGGGCAATATCGTTGGGCATGTGCTCGGCGGCGTGCGCGAGCCCGTACTGTCCCGTGTCTTCGAGTACTGGAAGAACGTGGACCAGGATCTCGGCAAGCGCGTCGAGGAAGGTGTCCGCGCCGGACTCGAGGGCTGACCCAGCCGAGCCGATGCGCGCTCGCTGACGAGCGTTCCGAAAACAGCTCCGCCCCTGACCATTTCAGTCGGAGGCGGAGCTGTTTCGTTATATGGGGGCAGGATTCGACGGGCCCCGAGCTTCGGAACTACAACAGGCCCCACCAATAAAGCAGGCAGGCCAGCACCCAGACAACCAGGGTCTCCATCACCGCTCCAATCTCCTTGGTGCCCTCATTTCCCATCATCCGCCGATTCACGCCGACGTGCTGCAAACTTGTCGTGATCACCGATAAGTGGTGTCTCTACCTGCGGTTTTTCATCTGCAAGGTCTTCTTAAGTGCCCAACAAGCCCGCGGCGGCATTGTTTGTGTCAACACCGGCGGTACTAAGCCACCACCGGGGGTGGGGAACCGGGCTCGATCTGTTCACGAGGGGTAACAGGTCGCGTCACGGGGGTAGCGCCAGCCGGGTCGGTCCACGAGGGGTGACCGGCCCGGCTGGAGCTTTATCGGGGCAACCATTTCGGATGGCTCTTCCCGGAGCTGACCGGCGAACCCTGCGCTCGCCACTGCCGAAGGTAACCATCGGGGTGCACGCCGACGATCCCATCCACAGATATTGGCCGGGCCGGTTCACGAGGGGGGACCGGCCCGGCCGGGCGGTTCGAAGTTCGCCGTGGGTCCGCACAATGTCGCGGCAAAATGCGAGGACCGGACGGTGCCGGTCCTCGCAAAGCGCGGTGTTCAGCCGACGGTCTGAACCGAGTAGTCGGGCAGGTCGTAGCTCTCGGTCTTGGTGAGCATCTTCATCATCAGCGGCTTCATGATCTTGGTGGTCATCAGCTTGCTGACGAACAGACCAGCGCGAATACCGAACTTGGACTGCGGCGTCATCGAGCGCAGCCCGCCGGGCGGCAGTTCCTGGGCGGTCGCCACGAACGGGCGCAGCACCTCTTCGTAGCGGGCCAGCGCCTGCGCGGGATCGGTCGCGTGCGAGGCGATTTCACCGGCCAGCACGTAGGCGCCGACCAGCGCCATCGCGGTGCCCTGCCCGGTGAGCGGCGAACCGCAGTAGCCCGCGTCGCCCAGCAGCACCACCCGGCCCTTGGACCAGTTCGGGACGTCGATGCGGGCCAGTTCGTCGAAATAGAAGTCATCTGCCTCAGCCATGGCGTCGCACACGGTGCTCGCGATCGTGCCACCGTCGGCCAGTCGCTCGCGGATGAGCTGCTGCTGTGCCGCGACGTCGCGGCGCAGTGCCGGATTCGCCTCGTCGCGAATGACCACGAGCGCCTTGCAAGTGGACGGATCGGCATCCGGGCGCAGTCCGACACCGGTCGCGCCGACCAGCGAGTTCATCGCGATCCAGTGCGGCTCCGCGTAGACGGGCGTGGGCAGCGTGAAGAAGGACATGTAGCCGCCGAGGTAGGTGGAGAACTGCTCCTCCGGTCCGAAGACCAGGCGCCGGGTCCCGGAATGCAGTCCGTCCGCGCCGATGACGATGTCGAACCGCTCGGTGGTGCCGGAGGCGAAGGTGACATCGGCGCCCGCGTCGTTCTGGCTGATTTCGGTGACCCATTCGCCGTAGCGGTAGTCCACACCGCCCGCCTCGGCGAGCAGATCGAGCAGTACCTGGTTCAGATCACCGCGGGTGATCTCGATCTCGGCGACCGCCCCCTTGCCCTCGAATACCTCCGCGGGCATGCGCAGCAGCTCCTTGCCCTCGCTGTCCACGAAGACCATGCCGCGCTCATCCAGTTGGGACTTGCGGATGCCGGGCATGAGTCCCATCCGCTCCGCCACCTCGACGCTCGGGCCGCGCAGATCGACGGCCTGCCCGCCCGGTCGCGGCTCGGCGGCACGCTCGACCACGGTCGCCCGGATCCCGGCCCGCAGCAGCTGCAGGGCAACGGCATTGCCGCCGATCCCGCCGCCGCACACGAGGATCCGAGGCTGGGTGGTGGCGGAGTGGTTGGTGCTCATGATCTGTTCCTCACTGACTCGTTTGTCTTGCACATATGTCTAACAGACGAGTTGCACGTCTGTCTAGTACAAATGTGTAAGACATTCGTTTAGCGAGGTGGCGGGCTAGTTCTGGCTTTGCAGATAGGCCTTCCAACCGCCGAAGGTGGTTATGTCAGTGGCGGTGCGGGCGGCGTCGTAGGTGCAGGCGAAGCCGATGACTGCACGGCCGTCGGAGAGATCGATGCTGGTCAGTGCCATTGGCGCGGGTAGCGCGGCAAGGAAGCTGCCCAGGCCCGCCGCCGATACCCGGAACAGTTCGCCGAGAATCGGCGCGCCGAGTCCGGGACCGTGACGCACCAGTCCCGGTTTCGGGGGCGTGGTGTCCAGTGCGGTCAGGCGGTAGGCATCGGTGGTCCGGACCTCCCCGCAGAAGCGTGCGCCGATCTCCTCCAGTTGCCAGTGCAGTAGTTGACCGCGCAGATGTGCGCCGAAAACGGCGAGCTCCACACCGCTGTCGATCAGTGTTGGCGCGTCGTCATCGCCGAGGATGCGGGCGGCGATATCGATGGCGATCTGATCGGCGAAGGCGGGCGTCACGACCATCACCCCGAACGGTGCTCCGGTCGCGGTGGGCAGGCCGGGGACGGCCACCGCCGCCATATCGAGCAGATTGCAGAAGTTCGTGTAGGTGCCCATCCGGCGGTTGATCTCGACCGGATCCGCCTGTACCGCAGCGATACTCGGATGCTCGGTGGTCGTCGGGAGCAGCAGGCCGGCGAATCCCCGCAACGTCAGCGCGGCCGCGGCCTTGGCTCGGACCAGTGCATCCAGATCGGCCGCGAATCCGGGACCGGTCGTGGCCCGTGCGGCCTTGATGATCGCGGTCACGGTCGGGTCGGCGCTCGCCGGTGCGGTGTCGAGGAAGGTACCGACGGCCGCATAGCGTTCCGCGACGATCGCGCCGTCGTACAGCAGCCGCGCGGCATCGAGCATCCCGGAAATATCCACCTCTTCGGTTGCCATACCGGCGCTGGCCACTGCGGATACGGTGCGGGCGAAGGCATCTCGGTACGGCTCGCTGAGCGCGGCGAGGTCCGCGGCGCGGGGGATCGCGAGCCGAGGTGCCTGCGGTGCGGCGAGCGGAACGTCGGCGGGCCAAGTCCGGCTGCGCGGATCCCGCGGCTCCGGTCCGGCCATCACCGCGGCGGCCGCGACCGCTCGGTCCAGATCGGTGGCGAAGACCGTCACGGCGTCGTAGTCCGCACACGCCGGGACGACACCGTGTGCCGGAATGATGCCCAAGGTGGCCTTGATGCCGACGATTGCGTGCAGTGCGGCCGGAACGCGTCCGGAACCCGCTGTGTCGGTGCCGATTCCGATATCGGCAATACCCAATGCCACCGCGACCGCCGACCCGGAACTGGATCCGCCGGAGATCAACTCCGGATTCTCGGCATGGCGGACCGCGCCGTACGGGCTGCGCGTCCCGACCAGTCCGGTCGCGAACTGATCCAGATTGGTTTTGCCGAGCACCACGGCACCCGCGGCGATCAAGCGCTCGACCGCCGCCGCGGTGACCTCTGCGGTGTAGGCGAATTCCGGACAGGCCGCGGTGGTCGGCAATCCCGCGACATCGATATTGTCCTTGACCGCGACCAAAACCCCTGCCAGCGGCAAGGATTCGCCGTCGGCGAGCCGTCGCTCGACGGCCGCGGCATCGGCAGCGACATCCGCCTCCGCGCGCAGCGTGATCCACACCTCCGGCCGATCGACCTCGGCGATGCGCCGATACGCGGCGGCGACCCGCCCGGTCGGCGTGCCGTGGATTTCGGTATTACCTAGGACGCCCGAGGTCATTCGGCGGCTCCGATCACTGCTAGTGGGGTTCCCGGTTCTACCTTGGCGCCGGGGGTGGCCAGCACCTTCAATACCGTGCCGGTGCCCGGGCTGTGCACCGGCAGTTCCAATTTCATCGCTTCCAGGATGGCCACCGGGTCACCCGCGCCGAGCCGCTGGCCCACCTCGATCTCCACCCGCCAGACATTGCCGATCATCGGCGCGGTGACCACGGTCGCATCCGGTGGCAATCCGGCCAGCGGGTCGGTGGCGGGTTCCGGCGCGCTCGCGACGGTTGCGCTGCGCTCGAATTCTCCCGCGGCGCGCCAGGCCTGCTTCTCGGCCTCGAACGCGATGGCCTGTCTGGTCTCGAATTCCGCTATGGCCGGGGCATTTTCGGTGAGCATCCGCAGATGGTCGGCGAGCGCGAAGGTACCCTCGCTGACCTCGGCGTCGAAACGTCCCGCCGCCGCGGCCGCACGCTGCTCGAGCAATTGCTCGGCGGTCACCGGCTCCCAGACGATCCGGTCGAAGAACCGGAACAGCCACGGGGTGCCGGGTTCGAACGGCGCGTATTGCCGGTAGCTGGACCAGATCGGCACCGTCCGGCCGATCAGCTGATAGCCGCCCGGTGACGCCATGCCGTACACGCAGAGATATTTGCCGCCGATGCCGACGGCATCCGATGGCGTCCAGGTGCGCGCCGGATTGTATTTGGTGGTGACCAGCCGATGTCGCGGATCCAGCGGAACCGCCAGTGGCGCACCGAGATAGACATCCCCGAGGCCGAGCACCAGATATTCGGCGTCGAAGACCGCGGCACGGACATCCTCGACGCTGTCGAGTCCATTGACGCGGCGGATGAATTCGGTATTCGAGGGCAGCCACGGCGCGGTATCGCGGACACCGCTGCGGTAGCGGTCGATGGCCTCGACGATGGACGGATCGTCGAACGACAGCGGTAACCGGATGGTGCGGCTCGGCACCACGAGATCGTGGGTGGCCGGCAATTCGAGCTCGAGCTCGGTCAATGTGCCGAGCAACCGATACTGCGGCAGCACATCGGGATCGAAGTGGATATGCAGTGAACGCACACCCGGTGTCACATCGATGATGCCGGGCAGTCCGGTGTCGGCCAGCGCCTGCGCGAGTGCGTGCACCCGCATGCGTAGTCCGAGATCCAGCACCATCTCGCCGTATTCGACCAGGATATTGTCATCGCCGCCGCGCAGATAGGCGACCCGAGGGCGATCCGCGCCCGCCGCCACCGTGCCGAGGATGCCGCGATCGTCCAGACCGACGGGTGCGCCGGAACCGGTGCGCAGACGCCGGGCCGCGGTGAGCTCCCCGGTGGTGCCGGGGATATCGGCGCTGGCGCGGGCGGCATTCGAACGGCGCAGCGCGGTGGCGCGATCGTCGTCGACGGGCACGAAGTGCACGGTGTCACCGGGGCGCAGCTGGCCGAGTTTCCAGCGGTGCGCCGAAACCACGGTCAGCGGGCAGGCGAAGCCGCCGAGGCTCGGCCCGTCCGGTCCGAGCAGGATCGGGGTATCGCCGGAGACGTTCAATGTCCCAACGCTGTAGGGATTGTCGTGCAGATTCGACGGATGCAGTCCCGCATCGCCGCCATCGGTGCGCGACCAGGTCGGCTTCGGCCCCTCCAGGCGAATGCCGGTGCGATTCGCGTGGCTGCCGACTTTCCAAGGGTGCGAATAGAACTGGTCCATATCCGCGTCGGTGAAGTATGCGGGTGAGGTCTGCGGGCCGATTCCGACGGCCAATTGCCAGATATGGGTGAATTCGGGTCGCTCGTCGACCGGCACCGCGCGCGGTGCATCGAGTTCGGTCCGATTCGCGACAACACCCAGCACATCGCCCGCCGCAACGGCTTTGCCGGTGCTGCCGCCGAAACCGCCAAGGGTGAAGGTGGCGGCACTACCGTGATACAGCGGCGCATCGATGCCGCCGCGCACCGCGAGGTAGGTGCGCAATCCGGCGTCGGCGGGTGCCCCGATATCGAGCACTGATCCGGCCGGGACGGTCACCGGTTCCCACATGGCAACCGGCTGTCCATCCATCGTGACCGGCGTCTGCGCGCCCGTCACGCACACCACGGTGGTATCGGCGAAGCGCAGCTGCGGACCCTGCAGTGTGCATTCCAGTGCCGGTACGCCCGCGGGGTTTCCGACGGCGGCATTCGCCAGGGTGAACGAGAGATCGTCCATTGGACCGGATGGCGGAATGCCGACCTGCCACAGGCCGATTCGACCCGGATGGTCCTGAATCGTGGTCATCGTGCCGCCACGCAACACATCGATGCGCTGCCCGGCGAGCCGGATATCGGCCAGCGTGGTCGTGACATGCTCGGCGCCGAGCACGACGGCATCGGCGCCGGCGGCACGCAATTGGGTGAGATTGGTTTGGACGCCATAGATCCGCGTCGCGGCCAGCGCATCGCGCAACTCCGCGAAGGCGGCATCGCGACTCGACCCCGATGCGATCACCTTGGCGAGCAGTGGATCGTAGAACGGGCTGACCTCGGTCCCCGTGGCGATCCAGGTATCGACCCGAATACCGGGCGCGGAGCGAGCGGTCTGATCCGGGAAGGCCGCCGAGGTGATCAATCCGGCACTTGGCCGGTAATCGTGCCCCGGATCCTCGGCGTAGACCCGCGCCTCGACCGCCCAGCCGGTGATCGCCGGTCCGCTCTCGGGCTGTTCGTCCACCATCGCGGAGTCCCCGCCCGCGAGCCGCAGCATCCACTCGACCAGATCGACCCCGGTCACCGCCTCGGTCACCGGATGCTCGACCTGCAGCCGGGTATTCATCTCCAGGAATGAGGCCGCACCGCGGTCGACGTCATAAACGAATTCGACCGTGCCAGCCGACCGATACCCGACCGACCTGGCCAACTCACGCGAGGCCGCGAGCAACTGCTCGGACAGCCCCGGCGGGAGCCCGGGCGCTGGCGCCTCCTCCAGCACCTTCTGATTGCGCCGCTGCAGCGAACAATCCCGGGTGCCGAGACTGACCACGCGGCCGCGACCGTCACCGAAAAGCTGTACCTCGATATGCCTGGCCCGCGCCACGAACCGCTCCAGGAAGACGCCGGTCGAGGAGAAGTTCGTCGCGGCCAGCCGCTGCACCCGCCGATACGCCGCGCGCAACTCATCGGCATTGCCGCAGGCCTGCATGCCGATACCGCCGCCACCACCGACCGCCTTGAGCATCACCGGATAGCCGATGCGCTCGGCCTCGGCCACCGCGTGCTCGGCCGATTCGAGCAGCCCGCTGCCCGGAATCAGCGGCACACCAACGGATCTGGCTGTCTCGCGGGCGGTGTGTTTATCGCCGAATATACGCAGCTGTTCCGGCGTCGGCCCGACGAACGCAATACCCGCTTCGGTGACGGCCGTAGCGAAATCCGCATTCTCCGAAAGGAACCCGTATCCGGGATGTATCGCGCCCGCACCGGTCGACAATGCCGCATCGATCACCCGATCCGCTCGCAAATACGATTCGGCGGCCGGGCTCGGCCCCAGATATATCGCGACGTCGGCGATTTCGACATGTGCCGCACCAGCGTCGGAATCCGAGTAAACCGCAACGGTCTTCAGGCCCAATGCGCGGGCCGTGCGCATGATCCGACAGGCTATCTCGCCACGATTGGCGACCAGGACGGTATCGAACTCGAGTGCCACCGGAATCTCCCTATTCAGTTGCCAGGGACATCGCGGCAATGGCCCGCGTGACCCGATCGAGGACCACATCGAGCGATTCGCCGATATGGGTGTGCAGTAGCCGGTAGGCCAGCGGAAGATCCTGTGCCAGTACGGCATCCAGAATTCCCAGATGTTCGGAGATGGTGGTCTCGATGCGGTTGTTGACCATGAAGTCGTACATCCGCACATGCCGGATCCGGGAATTCACCGCCTGCAACGAGCGCACCAGCTCGGCATTGCCCGCCGCCGTCAGCAGGGCGACGTGGAATTCCTCGTCCCGGACCACGAAACCGGGCTCCTGCTCGGGCGGATCCGCCCGCAGTACCAGCCAGGCCTCCCGCTCGGCCGCGAGCAGCGCGTGATCGTGCACTACCGCCGGATTGTCGATGGCCCGCTGAATTCCACTGAGCTCCAAGGTAATTCGCAGCTCATAGAGATCGCGGATCAGTGGAATGCTCGGCCGCACCGGGGTGAAGCCGTACTCCTCGCGCTGCAACAGCCCGTCCGAGCACAGCACCGTCAGCGCCTCGCGGATCGGCGTCCTGGATATCCCGAACCGAGCCGACAGCTTGGGTTCGGTCAGGCGCACGCCGAACCTGATATCCCCGTTCATCAACTCGCCGCGCAGCGTCGTATAAACCACGTCCCGCAACGGTCGTCCCGCCGCATCCGCCTGTGTGGCCACCCGTGTCGACATGCGTGTATACGCTATGGACCTCGCGTTTCGTCGAGATGTCCGCAAGTTAGCAAGCGGTAAGAGTGTGCTCACCGCCCATACGGGACATCAAGGGACATATCGGAACAGCCATGCTGTCATTCGGTCCCGTCCTCGGCGCGCCTCCTTCCGGAACTTCTCACCAGCGGTGCACAGTGAGGTGGAGCAGACAGCAACACCTTGGCAACGCCGCCGCGCCACTGCAGGACACATTGCCGCAGCAGGCTGATGAGCGGCCCGGCGCGCGGTAGCGGAGCCAGCGGAGATGACCCGCCGACAGCCCTCCCGCGCCGTCCGTCGGTGGCGATCCGCCCTCGGCGCCGGGTGCACCTACGAGCAGTGTCGGGAGGTAGCGATGGAAGCGTTCGTGATCGTCGGATTGCTGGCCCTGATATCCGGGCTACTAGCGGTCATCGCCTGCGCGGTGTGGTGGCCGACCCCGTACCGTCGGGCCAACCAGCGCAAACAGCTCCGCCCCCGGCCTGCGAGGGCCGGGGGCGGAGCCGTTCGTCTCAACCACGAGTCGGGGTGACAGGATTTGAACCTGCGACCTCTTCGTCCCGAACGAAGCGCGCTACCAAGCTGCGCCACACCCCGTGAATCGAACCTGCAGTAGCTTACAACAGCTCAGGTCCAGACGTTAAACCGGCAGGTCAATCACCCTTCATGAGGTCGAATGCTGGTGAAGATGCGCTGCGCGGTCGCCGCATCGACGGCATTGGGCACGCCGGTATCGGCGGTGATCACCATGACGAAGCTGCCGTTATCGGTGGGGGTGGCGAAGGTGAAGACGGCGTACTCCGTCGCGCAGCCGGGATTGGCCTTGGTGGCGGTGCCCCTGGTCTCCACGAACATGCCGTGCTGGGAGCCGTCGAGGGAGGTCAGCGGCTGTGCGGGGCTCGGTGTGCCACCCGGTGAGTTCGTGTACGCGATCTTGGCGGTCCTGGTGCCGAGTTCGGTTGCCGCGGTTGCCGAATCGGTGTCCTGGGAACCGGTCAGGAAGGCCACGGTGCGGGTGGAGCCGGGGCAGTAGCTCTTCCCCTCGGTTGCCAGGCCCTTACCGGTGACGGCATTGGGCGGCTCGCCGAATCCGCCGACCTTGCCGTCGGGCGCCACGGTCCAGTCGGCGGGCACGTCATAGGCGGCGCCGAGGTCCGATGCCACCACCACCTGATAGCCGGGTACGACCGGGGTTTCGTGATTGGCCGGGGCGCTGGGCTGGCTGGTGCTGGAGTGTGCCGGAGTATGCGACGCCGTTGGCGTGAGCGCGCTCACCATCGATGGTGCCGGATTCTGCGCGGAGGTGTTATCCGGGCCGCTATTGGCGAACATGATCGCCGTCACTCCGCCCGCGACCACCAGCGCCGCCACCGCGGCGGCGACCAAGGCGATACCGCGCCGGTCCCGGCTGCGATTCGGGCGCAATGCGTCCGGTGTGATGCGGTCGCCGAAGAGCGCGTTCAGGCCGACGTCTTGTCCATGGGGCGCGCGCGTCGGCCCCTGCGGCCCGAATGCTGTTGCACCGGCCTGGAATTGCGCTGTTGAGCCGTACTGGCCTCGGCCGGTCTGCGATGCCGAGGTGGATGCGCGCGGTGCCGTGGCGATCGCTGTGGGTTCCCACTCTGTCGTGGGTTTGAATTGTCCCTGCGCGCTTGCCGCTCGGGTCGATCTGGTGTGGCCGGGTTGCCACTGTAGGGAACCCGCCGCGTCATTGGTGTCGTGGGGCCAGTTCGGCGCACCGCCGGCCGGCGGCGATGCCGGCGGATCCAGGTGTACTGGCGCACCGAATGTGTTGTGCGCCTGCGCCGGCCGGGCGTCAGCGGCGGGGGTGGAATGCTCGGGCTGTCCCAGTGCAGGACCGAATTGTCCGGCGCCGTAATGCTGTTGCTGATGCGGCGTCCCGGGCCGACCCGAATCCGTCGATTCGCCGCGCCGGTCGTCGAAATCACTCACACTGGTTCCCCTGCCTGACGTCAGTCTCGGCAAGGGACCTTAGTCGAACTCAGCGTGCGATGGCTTCTGAGGGTGAAACGCCCTGGCCGCTATCGGCATTGGGACGCGTCGGCGGCGCGGCGACCAGAGTCAGCAGCGTGGCCTCGGGGCGGCAGCAGAAGCGGTACGGCGCCCACGGCGAGGTGCCCAGACCCGCGGAGACGTGCAACTGGGTGTGCGCACCCCACTTGGAGGAGCCCTTCACCCGCGAACGGTCGATACCGCAGTTGGTGACCAGCGCACCGTATCCGGGCAGGCACAGCTGACCGCCGTGCGTGTGCCCGGCCATGACCAGGTCGTAGCCGTCCGCGGCGAAGCGGTCCAGTACCCGGGGTTCGGGCGAGTGGGTCAGGCCGATGCTCAGCACGGCGAGCGGGTTGGGTGCGCCCGCGATGGTGTCGTACCGGTCGCGCTGCAGATGCGGATCGTCGACGCCCGCGCTCGCGATCCGAAAACCGGAGACCTCGACATCGCGGCGGACGTGGGTCAGATCCAGCCAGCCACGCTCGGTGAAGGCCGCGCGCAGGTCCTTCCACGGCAGCGGTGCGCCGTAGACCCGCCGGTGGTCCTTCTTGAAGTACTTCGCCGGATTCTTCGGCACCGGCGCGAAGTAGTCATTGCTGCCGAAAACGAAAAGGCCCGGGCGGGAAAGCAAGCCGCCGAGGGCTTGAACCACCGCGGGCACCGACTTCTGATGCGACAGGTTGTCACCGGTATTGACGACCAGATCCGGCTCCAGCCGGTCCAGCTCCCGCAGCCACTGCTGCTTGAGCTTCTGACCTGGCATCATGTGCAGATCACTGATGTGCAGCACCCGTAGCGATGACGAGCCCGGCTGTAGTACCGGCATCGTGGCCTCACGCAGGACGAAGGCGTTTCGTTCGATCAGCGAGGCGTAGCCGATACCAGCCACCGCAGCCCCGGCGGCTCCCAAGGCGGTTCGTCGGATGGCGGCGGTCGAGATTACGGGCATTTGCCCAGCATAGGTGACCCCGGTGCGGAACGCCGAGTGTGTTTCCGCACAAGCAGGCAGGTTCTTTCGAGCGACCTGCAAGCAATCGCTAGCGGCGTGGTGCGGTCAATTCGGACCCGCGGCCCCGGGAGCATTGCCAATACGACAGGACGCCAAATGTAGTGGGCCGGGAACAGGGAAGCGGCTACCGTGTGGCACATGTCGGAACTCAAATCGCAGCTGCGCGCGGATATGACCGCCGCGATGAAAGCCAAGGACACGCTGCGCCTCGCCACCCTCAGGATGTTGCTTGCCGCCATCCAGACCGCCGAGGTGGCGGGCGCACAGGCGCGGGAACTCTCCGACGCCGAGGTCATTGCCGTGCTGCAGAAAGAGGCGAAGAAACGCAGCGAATCGGCCGAGGTCTACACCCAGGCCGGGCGTGGCGAACTGGCCGCCAATGAGCATGCCGAGGCGCGCATCATCGATGAATATCTGCCGAGCCAGCTCACCGACGCGGAGGTCGCCGATGTGGCCGACACCGCGATCGCCCAGGTCGCCCAGGAACTCGGCGAGCGGCCGGGCATGCGACAGATGGGCCAGGTCATGAAGGCCGCCACCGCGATCGCCGCGGGCAAGGCCGATGGTGCGCGGCTCTCGGCCGCCGTGAAGGCGCGCCTGTAGCACCTGTCCGAGACGGATAAATGAAACCGCCGACCCGGATCAATCCGGGTCGGCGGTTTCATCTTGTCGAGGCGCTATCGGGGGGCCGGGAATCCCGGGATACTCGGGAACCCGGGGATGCCGGGCAGGCCCGGAATCGGAACTCCCGGTGGCGCGGCGGGGCCGGGCGCGGGCGTCGGGACCCGTTGCGTCCCATCACTGATATAGATCGTGATCACCGACCCGGGAATCGCCGATCCATTCGGCGCGGTCCCCATCACCGTCCCCTTCGGCGGCGCACCGGGACCGTTCACCGGCGAGACCTGGAAGCCAGCCGCCACCAGGGCGGCAGTCGCCTGGCCCTGTGACATATTGGTGACATCGGGGACCTGGGCCTGATTCGACCCGCGCACATATTTATCGTCCAGCGGCGGCAGTGCGGGCGGCGGGAAGTTCCCGAGCACCGGCTTGACCGCGTTGAACCAGGTGCGCGCGGGTTCGTTACCACCGAAGAGATTGCCGTCGCCGCAGCCGCGCAGCGGGAACGAGCAGATCTCGCCCGGCGTCGGGCTGTCGCCATAGATATAGGCCGCGGCCGCCAGCGAGTTGGTGAAGCCGACGAAGGCCGAGGAGCGGTGGCTCTCGGTGGTTCCCGTCTTGGCCGACAGCGGCGCATTCCAGCCGGTGGCCCGCGCGGCACCGGCGGCGGTACCGCTGATGTCGTCCTGGCTCATCGCGTTGGCCAGGGTGTTCGCCAGTCCGGGGTCGACGACCTGTTCGCAGGCCTGCTGGGTGAGCGGCACCGTCCGGCCGGAGCGGTCGATCACCTCCTTGATCGGCGACGGCGGGCACCACCGGCCGCCGGAAGCCAAGGTGGCGGCCACATTCGAGAGTTCGAGCGGGTTGATCGCGACCGGGCCGAGGGTGAACGAGCCCAGGTTCTGGTCCTTGATCATGTCCGCGAGGCTCTGGTTGCCGTGCCCAGAGGTGCCCGCCTCGGTGTAGGAGCGCATGCCGAGGCGTACCGCCATATCGACCGTCGGGGTGACGCCGACGGCCTGGATCAGCTTGACGAACGCGGTATTCGGCGAGGTGGCCAGCGCCTCGGTCACCGACATCGGCGACTTGTAATTGCCCGCGTTCTGCACGCAGTAGGTGGCCGGCGGGCAGCCGCGCGCACCACCGTTACCCATGCCCTTCGCCTCGAACCGGCCCGGCACATCGAGCTGGGCATTGATACCCATGCCCTTCTCCATGGCGGCGGCCGTGGTGAAGAGCTTGAAAATCGAGCCTGCGCCGTCACCGACCATTGAATACGGCTGCGGCTGCACCGTTTCGTTGGCATTGCGGTTCAGGCCGTAGGTGCGGCTGCTGGCCATGGCGAGCAGCGGATGCGAATCCTGTCCCGGTCCGACCACCGACATGACCTGGGCGACATCGTCGAGGTTCGGGTTCGCGGCCTCGGTGACCGACCGCTTCACCGAATCCTGTAGAGCCGGATCGAGAGTGGTCCTGATCGTATAGCCGCCGGTATTGATCTGTTCGCGGCTGATGCCGGCATCGGCCAGATACTGCATTGCGTAATCGCAGAAGAAGCCGCGGTCGTTGGCGGCGATGCAGCCGCGCGGTAGTCCCTTCGGCTCGGGCAGCACGCCGAGCGGTTCGGTCTTGGCCTTGCGGAACTCCTCGGCGCGGCTGGGGATGTTCTGGATCAGGGTGTCCAGCACGGTATTGCGCCGCTGCAGCACGCCCTCGGAATTGGTGTAGGGGTTCAGCTTCGAGCTGGACTGCACCATGCCGGCCAGCATCGCCGACTGCGGCACATTCAGGTTCACCGCGTCGACGCCGAAGTAGGTCTGCGCCGCGTCCTGGATGCCGTAGGAGGCATTTCCGAACGGGACGAGGTTCAGGTAGCGGGTGAGGATCTCGTCCTTGGTCAGCTCCCGGTCCAGGGTGAGCGCCATCCGGATCTCGCGCAGCTTGCGCGCCGGGGTGGTCTCGATGGCGGCCCGACGCTCGGCATCGGTCTTCGCAACGACGAGCAGCTGGAAGTTCTTCACATACTGCTGGTCGAGGGTGGACGCACCCTGCTGCACCTCACCGCTGCTCGTATTGGTGAGGAATGCGCGTAGCGTGCCCTGCCAGTCCACGCCTTCGTGTTGGGCGAAGCGCCGGTCCTCGATGGAGACGATCGCCAACTTCATGTCGTTGGAGATCATGTTGCTTGGGACCTCGAAACGGCGCTGCTCGTACAGCCAGGCGATGGGCGTTCCATTGATATCGACCATGGTCGAGACGGCGGGGACGGTGCCCTCCACCAGTTCTGAGGACACATTGTCGACGGCGTCGGCGGCACGGTTGGAGACGAACCCGAAACCGCCTGCGAGAGGGAACAACAACCCGGCGACGAGCACGGCGGCCAGCGCGCAGCTGCCGCACAGCCTCGCGAGCGTATGTGTGATCGGCACGATGCCAAGACTACGGGGTGCCGATCCAGCGCTCTCGGGTGTGTTTGTCAGTCCCTCGGATCTGGCGGTTCGCCTGCCCGAATCGGCGTGTCGCGAGATGGAATCCCGCGTGTCGTTGAAGGGCGAACCACCTGTCGGGTCGACCGCCCGGTTCTCGATCACGTTTGCATGGACGGACGTACCAAAAAGTCTCGGGACGGTCTTGCGCAGAGGCCATACCTTTACCTAGATTGAGAACCCAGTGTGATAGAGCTAACACTCAAAGTGGAATGTGGTGCAGTTCGCAGCGGGGTTTGGGTTGCTGCGTACTGACACGCGATTCTGGAGCGCCGTTGACCCGGTGTTCGGACTGCAAAGGGGCACACCAAATGCACATGACAACCCCCATCGCTCGATTGGACGTGGAGCAGGCCGAAGCAAGGATCGCCTGGGTTGCCCAGGCTCGATGCAAGGAAGTAGACCCTGATCAACTGTTCGTGCGTGGCGCGGCGCAGCGCAAGGCGGCGACGATCTGCAGGCACTGCCCGGTGCTGATGCAGTGTGGGGCCGATGCGCTCGACAATCGAGTCGAGTTCGGCGTGTGGGGTGGAATGACCGAACGGCAGCGTCGTGCGTTGCTCAAGCAGCACCCGGAGGTGACGTCCTGGGCGGACTTTTTCCAGGCTCAGCGTCAGCATCAAGTAGCAATCTAACCCTGGAAAATGGAACCGAGCCCGCGCTTGCGGGCTCGGTTCCGTTAGTGGGTCTATATCAATCCAGCATCAGAATGCTACGGTGGCCCAAGCGATTTCGGCTCGGACGTCACGATCAGGCGGTTACCTCGACCGTATGCGCATCGGTGAGCTGAACACCCACCGCGCGCAGTGCCTCCAGATCGGAGACCTCGAAGGGCAGCGCGGTCACCGAGGCGATCGGCACCCGCGGATGCGCGCCGGTGAACCGGTGCAGCAGATGCTGTTCGCGCTTGGCGGTGGCGACCCGCTGCGCGTGGATGCGCAGCACCGCGGCGGTGAGCGGATCGGATTCGGCCAGCTGATCGGCGGTGGTCAGCGCGTGATCGGCGGGCAATGCGCTGAGCACCGGATGGGTTCGATTCAGTACCAATCCGGCCAGCGGCATGCGTTCGGTCGAGAGGCGGTCGACGAAGAACGACGCCTCGCGCAGTGCGTCCGGTTCGGCCGCCGCGACCACCAGGAAGTGTGTGCTCGGCTTGGACAGCATCGCGTAGGTCCGGTCCGCGCGATCCTGAAAGCCGCCGAACAGCGATTCCAGCGACTGCAGGAAGTTCGACGCGTCCTTGAGCATCTGCCCGCCGACAATGGTCGACACAGCGCGCACGGCCAGGCTCATCGCACCGGTAACCAATCGGGTGACACCGCGACCGGGGGCCATGATGACCCGGATCATCCTGCCGTTCAAGAAGTTCCCAAGGCGCTTGGGCGCGTCGAGGAAATCCAGTGCGTTGCGGGACGGGGGAGTATCGACCACGATGAGGTCCCACTCCTTGCGCGCGGCCAGCTGGCCCAGCTTTTCCATCGCCATGTACTCCTGCGTGCCGCCGAAGGAGGACGCGACCGTCTGATAGAAGGGGTTGGCGAAAATCTGCTCCGCCTTCTCCGGACTGGTGTGCTCGAGCACCATATCGTCGAAGGTGCGACGCATATTGAGCATCATCGCGTGTAGTTCGCCCTTGGCCTCGGGGCCGAGTGCCACCCGCTGCGGGCTATTGTCCAGATCGGCGACACCGAGTGACTGGGCCAGTCGCCGTGCGGGATCGATGGTGAGCACCACGACCTTGCGGCCCTGTTCCGCCGCGCGCAGTCCGATGGCGGCAGCAGTGGTCGTCTTGCCCACGCCGCCGGAGCCACAGCAGACCACCACCCGCGCAGTGGGATCGTCGATGATCCGCGAAATATCCAGTGGCGCTGCCACATTCGGGCTGCTCATCGGACCCCCTGCTTACTCAGATGTTCGGCCAGTTCATATAGGCCGCCCAGATCCATGCCGTCGGCGAGTGCGGGCAGATATATCCGCGCCACATCCACCTTCGCGAGTTCGGCGGCGCTATCGTCCTGTGCCTGCAGAGTGGTCGCGTGCTCGATGGTTTCGGTGATCAGACCCTGGAAGTCCTGATCCGGCAGCGAGATTCCGGCCTCGGTGAGGCCGGCGCGAATGGCGTCGCGGTCGATATCACCGCGCGCGGCCCTATTGCGCACCTCGGCCGGGAGCTGGCCCTTGGTCGTGCGGTTCACGATGACGGTGCCGATGCGTAGGTCATTGGCGGTGAGCTCGGCGACGGCGTCGGCGGTTTCCTGCACCGGCAGCGCCTCTAGCAGGGTGACCAGGTGGATCATCGTCTGATCGGAGTGCAGCAGATTCGAAACGCCCTCGGCTTGCGAGGCTATCGGCCCGCCCTTGGCCACTTCGACCATGGCCTGGGTGACATCGAGGAAGCTGGCGATCCGTCCGGTCGGCGGCGCGTCGACGACGATTTCGTCGAATACCGGCTTGCCCTGCTTATCTACCCGGACCGCGCATTCCTTGATCTTTCCGGTCAGGATGACATCGCGCAGACCGGGTGCGATCGTGGTGACGAATTCGATGGCGCCGACCCGGCGCATGGCCCGCCCGGCGAAGCCCAAGTTGTAGAACATATCGAGGTATTCGAGAAAGGCGTGCTCGATATCGAGTGCCAGCGCGACTACCTCACCGCCACCGTCCGCGGTAGCGATCCTGGTCTCGGTGGGCGGCAACGGTGGCAGATCGAAGAGCTGGGCAATGGACTGTCTGCTCTCCACCTCTACCAACAGCACCCGCCGTCCGCCCGCGGCCAGCGCGAGCGCGAGCGCCGCAGCGACCGTCGACTTGCCGGTTCCCCCTTTGCCGGAGACGTAGTGCAAGCGGGCCTTATCCGCGCGCTCCGGCCAACCCGTTTCTGGCCCCGGCTCCGCCGAAATGGGCACTGCTGTTGGTACTCCCACGATCGCGAGCCTATAACCCGTCCTCAGATCACGCCCCAGCGATATGGTTACTAGTCGGTTTTTGAGCCGCTCCGTCCCAGACAGTGAGACGTGCATGTCTCGCGGGCCGCCAACACGCCGCGCCGAAGGCGCGGCAAATCCAGCACAGATACAGTCTCGGACATGAGTGATTCGAAGGTGTGGGAATACGCCACCGTTCCGCTGCTCACGCATGCGACCAAGCAGATCCTGGACCAGTGGGGCGCCGATGGCTGGGAGCTGGTGACCGTGCTCCCGGGTCCGACCGGCGAACAGCACGTCGCCTACCTCAAGCGCCCCAAGTAAGCGAAGGGATTCGGAAATGACACAGTGGGAGAAGAATCTCGCCCAGCTCGGCCTGACCCTGCCGCCGGTGGTGGCCCCGGTCGCCGCATATATTCCGGCGATCCGGACCGGCTCGCTCGTCTACACCTCCGGGCAGCTGCCGTTCGTGGACGGGCAGCTCTCGGCGACCGGCAAGGTCGGCGCCGAGGTCTCGCTCGAGCAGGCCAAGGAGGCGGCGAAGCTCTGCGCGCTGAACGCGATCGCCGCAGTACACGATCTGGTCGGGCTCGATGCGGTGGTGCGGATCGTCAAGGTCGTCGGATTCGTCGCCTCTGCACCGGGATTCACCGATCAGCCGCAGGTCATCAATGGTGCCTCGGAGCTGCTCGGTGCGGTCTTCGGTGATGCGGGCGTGCACGCGCGCTCCGCGGTCGGCGTTGCCGAGCTGCCCCGCAACACCCCCGTCGAGGTCGAACTGATCGCGGAAGTGCGCTAGACAGGTTCGCAGGCAAGGTTTTCGATCGACTGGGGTACTCCTATGACGCTCACCCATCCCGCATACGGCCAGCTGCGCCAGGTCACGCCGACCGCGGCGGTCGTACTCGCGGACAATCCGGGCCAGATGACGCTGGAGGGCACCAACACCTGGCTGTTGCGCGCCCCGGGGCAATCGGAGTATGTGGTCGTCGATCCGGGACCGAAGGATACGGCGCACAGCGAGACCATCGCCCGCGCCACCGACGGCAATATCGCGCTCACCCTGATCACCCATCGGCATCACGACCACACCGGCGGCATCGACCGGCTGGTCCAGCTGACGGGTACTCCGGTGCGGGCCAGGACCGCCGACTTCCTGCACGGCGCCGACGCACCGCTGCTCGACGGCGAGGTGATCGAGGCGGCCGGTCTCCGGATCACCGTCCTCGACACCCCTGGCCACACCAAGGATTCGGTGAGCTTCGTCCTCGACGACGCGGTGCTGACCGGTGACACCATCCTCGGCTCCGGCACCACCGTGCTGGATTCCAGCGACGGCACCCTCGCCGACTACCTGGCATCGCTGGACAGACTGGTCGAGGTGGGCGCGGGACGTGCGTTGCTACCGGCGCACGGTCCGGATCACCCCGATCTGGAGCCGATCGCCCGGTATTACATCGCGCATCGGCAAGAGCGTCTCGACCAAGTGCGGGAGGCGCTGCGCGTCCTCGGTCCGAACGCGGGCGCGATGGCGGTGGTGCGCAAGGTCTATGCCGATGTCGACAAGCGACTGTGGCTGGCCGCGCGCAGTTCGGTAGAGGCGCAGCTCGAGTATCTGCGCGCCGAGTAGAACTAGGCGTCGGGAGAACACAACAGCACGCTGAGTTCAGTGGAGCGCTGAACTCAGCGTGCTTTCGTATTTGTGCCGCGGCCTACATTCACTGCAGCACGGCAATGCGGCGGCCGGATATCCGGTCGCCAATATCGGTCGAGCGTCAGCGCGCGCGGCGGGCCAGGCGCTCGGAGTCGGAGATCAGCACGCTCTTGCCCTCCAGGCGCAGCCAGCCGCGATGCGCGAAGTCGGCGAGCGCCTTGTTCACGGTCTCGCGGGAGGCGCCGACCAGTTGGGCGATCTCCTCCTGGGTGAGGTCGTGGGTGACCCGCAGCGCACCGGCCTCCTGGGTACCGAACCGCTGTGCGAGCTGCAGCAATGCCTTGGCGACCCGGCCGGGAACATCGGTGAAGATCAGGTCGGCAAGGTTGTTGTTGGTGCGGCGCAAACGGCGGGCGAGGACGCGGAGCAACTGCTCGGCGATCTCGGGCCGCTGGTCGATCCAGGACTTGAGTGCGTCACGGTCCATGGTGACCGCGCGCACCTCGGTCACGGTGGTCGCGGTCGAGGTACGCGGACCCGGGTCGAAGATCGACAGCTCACCGAACATGTCCGACGGGCCCATGATGGTCAGCAGGTTCTCCCTGCCGTCCGGGGAACGCCGTCCGATCTTCACCTTGCCCGAGGTGATGATGTACAACCGGTCGCCTGGCTCGCCCTCGTTGAAGATGACATGTCCGCGCGGAAAATCCACGGGCTGCAGTTGTTTGGCTAGAGCCGCCACCGCGGTGGGCTCTACGCCTTGGAAGATGCCTGCTCTGGCGAGGGCCTCGTCCACGAATGTGCTCCTTATGGGAAATGGCTCTGTCCTGGACCGAAGCGAATCGGCCAACAGCGCAGTCTACGCGGCATCAGAGCAGCGTAGTGACAGACACCACGTAACGAGTGGATTGCGCGCCGTGCCAGGTACCGGTTGGTAGGGCTTTCAGCTGGCGCGTGCGACGTCCAGTTCTTCGCCACGGGACCGGCGCCTGCGCATCCGTGCCACCGCGGCGGGCAGTCCGAGCTTCGTCAGCTCCTTCACTTCGGCGTTGCTTGCCTTGTCCAGGTACTGCTGAACCTCTTCGTCGGGTTCGAGAAGTTTGCGGAGCCGATTCTCGACCCGCTCCATGCCCAGTGCAAACAGCATCAGCACCACTGGGAAGAGCACCACAGCGAGTCCTTGCATGACGAGCAGTAAACACGGTCTAGGTCTCAGATGGAACACGGCAAGAGATCTAGGAGGGCACCGTTGTCGCGTGGTTCCGTATGGTGGACGGGTGCGTGTCTCCCCCTCCACAGCCGCCGTCAGCGGGCCTTCCCCTGCCGCCGAGGCGACCGATGCGCAACCCGCCGCGGTCCCCGTTCCGAAACGCAAATCCCGAGCGCGACAAGCGGAAACCCAACTGGGCCTGACCCGAAGAGCCCGCCGGATGGACCGTGCGCTCGCGGTGGCTTTTCCGAACGCGCACTGTGAACTCGACTTCACCACTCCGCTCGAATTGGCGGTCGCCACAATCCTTTCCGCGCAGTGCACAGATGAACGGGTGAATCTGACCACACCCGCACTATTCGCCAAGTACCGCGATGCCCGCGCCTACGCCGAGGCGAACCGCGCTGAGCTGGAGGAATACATCCGGCCGACCGGCTTCTTCCGCAATAAGACCAGTTCCCTGATCGGGCTCGGACAGGCACTGGTCGAACGTCACGACGGTGAATTGCCTCACACCCTCGAGGAATTGGTGCAGTTGCCCGGCATCGGCCGCAAAACTGCCAACGTCATCCTCGGCAACGCCTTCGGGGTGCCCGGCATCACAGTCGACACCCATTTCGGCCGATTGGTGCGCCGCTGGGCATGGACCACCGAGGAAGATCCGGTGAAGGTCGAGCACGCCATCGGTGAGCTGATCGAGCGCAAGGAATGGACGATGCTGTCCCATCGCGTGATTTTCCACGGGCGCCGGGTCTGTCATGCCCGCAAACCCGCATGCGGTGCCTGCATTCTGGCCAAGGACTGCCCGTCGTTCGGGGCCGGGCCGACCGATCCGGAGGCCGCGGCCAAGCTGGTGAAGGGTCCGGAGGCGGAGCATCTGCTCGAGCTGGTGGGCCGGTGAGACGGATACCTGTCTGGGCGCGCTTGGCGCTGGCAGGGTTGATCATCGTGGTGGCTTCGGCGGTCGCACTGTGGCCGCGCAATGGCGACGACACCGCGGCGGGCAGCGACCATCTGGCGAATTCCGGGACAACGGCCGCACTCACCGCTCGCAGTGCCGCCGGACTTACCCAATGTCCAGTGCCAGCGGCGGATGCGGTGGGGCACGGGCCGCTTGCCGGACTCGGCCTCGGCTGTCTGGCCGACGGAAAGCCGGTCGATCTGGCGGCCGCGCTTGCGGGTAAGCCGGCACTGCTGAACCTGTGGGCGTACTGGTGTGGACCGTGCGCCAAAGAGTTGCCGGATGTCCAGGAGTACGCGCGACGCGCCGGAAACGCGATTACCGTGCTGACCGTGCACAGCGATCCTGATGAGGCGAGGGCGCTCGCGTTGCTGACCGATTTGCGGGTGACATTGCCCGGCGTGCTCGATCCGCGCGCCAAGGTCCGCACCGCGGTGGGCGCGCCCGCGGTGCTACCGGTATCGGTGCTATTGCGTGCCGATGGTTCGGTCGCCGAGGTGGTCGTGCGCGCCTTCACCGGCGTCGACGATATCGCCGATACGGTCGCGAACAAGCTGGGAGTTGCGGCATGACCGAGATCCCCACGCCCGACAGCATCCCGAAGTGGCTGCGCCGGGCGGCGGACCCGAATACCGACGCCACCGACACGTTGACCTTGGCACGCGCGTTGCGGCGGGCGATGATCGTCAACAGCACGCCACGGCAGGCGGCCGTCCTCGTGCTGTTCAGCGGCTCGCCCGAACCGGATCCCGACGCCCCCGGCGGCCTGCCCGCCGACGCGGATGTGCTGCTCACCCAGCGCGCGTCGACCATGCGCCAGCACCGCGGTCAGGTCGCCTTTCCGGGCGGTGCCGTCGATCCCGGCGACTCCGGACCGATCGACACCGCGCTGCGCGAGGCCTGTGAAGAGACCGGGCTGGCGCGCGATGGCGTAGAACCCTTCGCCGTGCTGCCGAAACTGTTTGTGCCCCCGTCCCGCTTCGATGTGACCCCGGTGGTGGCCTACTGGCACACCCCGCGGGCGGTCCAGGTGGTCAATCAGACCGAGACCGAACGGGTCGTGCGGGTGCCGCTGGCCGACCTGCTGGAACCGGCGAACCGCTTCATGGTGCGCGGCAGCCTCGGCTATCAGAGCGCGGCTTTCCAGGTCGACGGCATGCTGGTGTGGGGGCTGACCGGCGGCATTCTGGCCGGAATCTGCAAGGCCGCCGGGTGGGAACGGGAATGGGACCACAGCGATGTCCGTGATCTAGAGACCGCGCTTGCGGCCGTAGGGATGACGTTATGACCTCATCGGCTTGGCTCGATATCGCGGTGGTCCTGCTCGCACTGCTGGCTGCCTCCTCCGGCTGGCGGCAGGGCGCGGTGGCCTCCGCCCTGGCCTTCCTCGGCGTCGTGCTCGGCGCGGTCGCGGGCATTCTCATTGCGCCGCACATTCTGATCCACGTCAACGAGGGCAGACCGCGGGTGCTCACCGGCGTGCTGTTGATCGTGCTGCTGGTCATTGTCGGCGAGGTCGCGGGCATGGTTCTGGGCCGGGCCGCGCGCGGCGGTATGCGCCATCCGTTCACCCGCAGTGTGGACAGCGTCATCGGTGCGCTGTTGCAAGCGGTGGCGGTGCTGGTCACCGCATGGCTGCTGGCACTGCCGCTGGCCACCTCCTCGCAGCCCGCCATCGCCTCGGCCATCAATGGTTCGAAGGTGCTGGCCGACGTCAACGAGGTCTCCCCGAACTGGTTGCGCCGCCTGCCCAACGAATTCTCCAAGCTGCTCAACACTTCCGGGCTCCCGGACGTCATCGGTCCCTTCGGCCGCGCCCCGATCGCGGCCGTCGAACCCCCGGACCCGAGCGTCCTGACCAGTCCGGTGGCGGCTTCGCTACAGCAGAGCGTCCTGCGCATCCGCGGCGTCGCGCCGAGCTGCCAGCGCGCACTGGAGGGCTCCGGCTTCGTGATCGCGCCCGAGCGGATAGTGACCAACGCCCATGTGGTCGCCGGAACCACCAGCATTACGGTGGATGCCGTCGGCGGTCCGCTGAACGCTTCGGTCGTGCTGTTCGATCCCTCCAAGGACGTCGCGATCCTCGCGGTGCCGGGGCTCAACGCCCCGGTGGTCGAGCAGGCGCCGACGGCCGCGCGCTCGGGTGAGAATGCCATCGTGCTCGGCTATCCGGGTGGCGGCCGGTATACCGCCAGCGCGGCTCGCATCCGCGAAACACTGGACCTGACCGGACCGACGATCTACCGCAACGGCACCGTCGAACGCGAGGTCTACACGGTCCGCGGACAGGTGCGCGCGGGCAATTCCGGTGGGCCGCTGGTGGATACCGATGGCCGCGCGCTCGGCATCGTATTCGGTGCCGCGGTGACCGACGACGACACCGGATACGTCCTGACACTGGCCGAGGTCCGGCCGCAACTCGATGCCGCGACGGCCTCGGTCATGGCGGTGGATACCGGTGCGTGCGTCCTGAGCTGATCGACGACGGACACAGGGGTGCGACCACCCCTGTGTCCGTGCGATCGGCCCCTGGGATCGGTGTCAGCCGAGCAACTTGGCCAGCTCGGCGGTGACCGCGTCCGGATTCTCCTGGTGGGCAAAGTGGCCCGCACCCGGGATCACGACTTGCCGCCGCTGTGGTGACCAGCGTCGGCCGGCCTGGAAGGTTGCCGGTAGCAGGTAGCCGTCGAGTTCACCGCGCATCGCGAGAACCGGGATGCGGATCGGCTGGCGCATGGTGGCCATGAAGCGGCGCCCGTCCGGACGCCACTGGCTGCGGAAGGCCCAGCGCTGATATTCCAGGGCACAGTGCGCCGCGCCCGGGATCTGGATGGCCGAGCGCATCCGGTTGGCTGTATCGATGAATTCGGCGCTGTCCGACCAGTTTCGGCTCACCCGCTGGCGCAGCAGCCGCTCGACCTCGAAGCCACTGCCGGTGGTGAGCAGATGTTCGCCGTACCGGGGCAGCTGATAGCGCAGGAAATTGGGCAGCCAGGCCCGGCGCTGACGCCGATCCCGCAGCACCGCGCTCTTGAGCGCGACCGGATGCGGGGAACTCACCAGCGCGATCGAGCGCACCAGCCGCGGGTGCAGCACCGCGGTCGTCCAGCAGACCAATCCGCCGTCGGCATGGCCGACCAGTGTGGCCTCGGAGTAGCCCATGGCGCGGATGAGTCCGGCGATATCGCCCGCCAGCGTCCAGCCGTCATAGCCGCGCGGCGGTTTATCGCTGTCGCCGTAGCCGCGCAGATCCACCGCGACCGCGTGGTAGCCCAGATCGGCGAGTCCGGTCAGCTGATGTCGCCAGGACCACCAGAGGTCGGCGAATCCGTGCAGCAGCACGACCAGCGGTGCATCCCTGCGGTCCGGCGCCGCCTCGACAACGTGGAAGCGAATGCCGTTGGCATGCACGTCCCGATGCGTCCACGGTCCGTCGTAACGGACGCTGGACGGATCGGGAAACGAGTTCGACGACACGCCGATCGAGCCTAGTGTGGTGGCTGCCTCGCCGCCTAGTCGGCGCAGCCGGACCCGGCCGCGCCGCGCGTTCTACTTCGTCGGCTGCTCGAGTGCGAGGTGTTCCTCATGCGAGCCGAACCCACTCGGCAGCACGCTGCGCGCCTGCTTGAGCGAATCGATCGTCTTCTCCGGTGCCCGCAGTTTCTTGACCCGCAGATAGCCGAGCAGTGCGAGCACCAGCGTCGCGACGATCATCAACAGGAACACGATCAGGAACGCCGCCCAGCGCGCCAGCCACACATCGAGCAGCTCGCCGAGGAAGAAGAAAAAGAAGAAGGTGCTGAACAGCAGGACGGTCAGCGCGAGGATGAAGTAGACGCTGCCCTGCAGGCCCTTCTTGATCTCACCGGTCACCTCGGCCTTGGCCAGTTCGACCTCGGCGCGCACCAGCGTCGACATCTGTTCGGTGGCATCACGGACCAGGGTGCCGAAGCTCGCCGATCCGACGGGATCGGTATCCGAGAGGGGAATCGAGGTGACAGTGCGGCCGCGACGCGACTCGTCCCCGTTACCGCCGTTTGTGAAACTCACTTGGTCGACCCTTCTCCCTGTCCCGGCACTGTATCGGCCTCGCTCTCTCGTTCTATCGCACGCGCATCCCGCCGCGCCTGGTGGACACGCCCACGCCGCAACAGTAGCGCCGAACCCGCGAGCGACGCCGTCATTGATGTCACCAACACCGCGGCCTTCGCCAATTCGACGGCCGAGCCATCGCCTACGTCCGCCAGCGCGAGTTCTGCCACCAAGAGGCTAACGGTGAAGCCGATCGCGCCGAGCACCGAGAGGGCGAACATGTCTCGGTAGCCCAGACTCGCCGGACGCTTGGCGATGCCCAATCGGATTGCCACCCAGCTGATCCCGAAGATGCCGAGGGTCTTGCCCAGCAGTAATCCGAGAATGATGGCCAGCGCCAGCCGGTCGCTGACCAGCTGCTGGAAGACCTTGCCGTCCAACGGAACTCCGGAGGCGAACAGGGCGAACAGCGGTACGCACAGTCCGGCCGAGATCGGCTGGATCAGGTGTTCGAGCCGCGTTGCCGGAGCCTGCGCCTCACCCGGGTCCTTGCGCACCCTGGTCAGCAGGCCGAGCGCGACACCGGCCAGGGTCGGATGGATGCCCGCCTCGTGCAGCGCGTACCAGGAGACCAGTGCCAGCGGCAGATACACCAGGGGCGTGGAGATCCGCTTGCGCTGGGCCAGCGCCCAGCCCGCGAAACAGGCCGCCGCGGCCAGCAGCCACAGCGCCGACAGCGTCGTGGTGAACAGCACCGCAATCAGGATGATGGCGATCAGATCGTCGACCACCGCCAGACTGAGCAGGAACACCCGCGCACTCGCCGGAATCCTGGAACCGGTCATGGCGAGCACGGCCAGTGCGAAGGCGATATCGGTCGCCACCGGAATGGCCCAGCCCCGGTCCATACCCTCGACGCCGAATCCGACCGTCAGCGCGATCAGTGCCGGAGTGACCACGCCACCGACCGCGGCGATGATCGGCAGCGCGGCCCGCTTGGGATCGGCGAGTTCACCGACCACCAGCTCGCGTTTGAGCTCCAGCCCCGCGACGAAGAAGAAGACCGCCAGCAGACCGTCCTTGGTCCACTCCGCGACGGTGAGGTTCAGATGCAGTGCCCTGATGGGCAGGACGGTTTCGGTGAGGGTGACGTAGCTGGCGCCCCATGGCGAGTTCACCCACAGCAACGCGGCCGCGGCCGCGATCAGAAGTATTGCACCACCAACGGTTTCGGTGCGTAGGTAGCGCGTGAGCTCCGAGCGCACTTGGGTGATCACGGGAAACCTTCCGGCAGGGTGGGCGTGGCTGCGGACGCGCAAGCCAACCGATTCGGCTTTCAGCTACACGACCGCATGCCGACCAGGCTTCCCGGCACACCTTACGCAATTCTAACGGGTACGGCCGGTGACGAAGTCCGTCACCGGCCGTACGATGTGCCGTTTTCGGTGCGCCGACTCAGGCGCGACTGGCCCGAATCGCCTCGAAGACGTTCGGATCGACCAGCGTCGAGGTATCGCCCAGTTCGCGGCCCTCCGCGACATCACGCAGCAGTCGCCGCATGATCTTGCCGCTGCGGGTCTTGGGCAGCTCCGGCACCACGTGGATCTCCCGCGGCCGCGCGATCGGGCTGATCTCCCGCGACACCTCCGCCTTCAGTTCGTCGACCAGGGCGTCGCCGGTGTCCTTGGCCTCGGCGGTGAGGATGACGAATGCGACGATGCCCTGTCCGGTGGTGACGTCGCTGGCACCGACGACCGCGGCTTCGGCGACCCCGGAGTGGCCGACGAGCGCGGACTCCACCTCGGCGGTGGAGATGCGGTGACCCGAGACGTTCATCACATCATCGACGCGGCCCAGCACCCACAGATCGCCGTCGGCGTCGAGCTTGGCGCCGTCACCGGCGAAGTACCAGCCCCGTTCGGCGTAGCGCTCCCAGTAGGTGGCCCGGTAGCGCTCCATATCGCCCCAGATGCCGCGCAGCATCGACGGCCACGGCTGATCGAGCACCAGGTAGCCATTGGCCTCGGTCTCGCCGAGCTGGACCGCCCTGCCCTCCTCGTCGACGACCTTGGCCGAGATACCGGGCAGCGGTGTCATCGCGGCGCCCGGCTTCGCGGCGGTGACGCCAGGCAGCGGGGAGATCATGATCGAACCGGTCTCGGTCTGCCACCAGGTGTCCACAATGGGTGCGGTGCTCGCGCCGATCTCCTCCCGGTACCAGCGCCAGGCCTCCGGATTGATCGGCTCGCCGACGCTGCCGAGCAGCCGGATGCTGGACAGATCGTGGGCGCCGGGAATCTCCTTGCC
>NZ_JBEXUI010000018.1:0-1904 GCF_040614395.1 Nocardia sp. NPDC005998
CCGGCGTTGGCGCGCCGGACTGATCAGATCCTGGATTCGAAGATCATCCGGGAAGGTACTCCTTCCCGGTCAACCACAGGTTCTGAGCATTGCTCCTGCTCTACAGCGGTACTCACCCTTCCGCAGAGCACGGCAGAGCTCACCCGCGGCGGAACACGGCAAAGCTCACCCGCGGCGCGGAACACGGCGGTACTCACCCTCCACCGCGGGCCTCACTTTCCGCAGAGCACAGGGGCTCATCCTCGCCAGAGCACGGCGGGGCCTCCACAGCACACCGCGGTACTCACCTTCCGCAGAACACAGCAGCGCTCCCCCCTCCACAGAACACAGCGGTCCTCACCCCCGCCATAGCTCACCTTCCGCAGAGCACGGTGAGAGTCACCTTTCCGCGGAGCACGGCCGAAATCACCCTCAGCGGAGCACGGCGGGGCCTATCCCTCCACAGCACACCGCAGTACTCACCCTCCGCAGAACACAGCAGCGCTCCCCCCTCCACAGAACACAGCGGTCCTCACCCCCGCCATAGCTCACCTTCCGCAGAGCACGGTGAGAGTCACCTTCCGCGGAGCACGGCGGGGCCTATCCCTCCACAGCACACCGCAGTACTCACCCTCCGCAGAACACAGCAGCGCTCACCTCTCCGCAGAACACAGCGGTACTCACCCCTCCTCCGCAAAGCACAACAGTCCTGACCTTCCGCGGAACACGGCGAGGGTCACCCTCGGCGGAGCACGGCGGCGCTCACCCCTCCACAGAACACCGCGGGACTCACCCCTCCACAGAGCACAGCAGTTCTCACCTTCCGTGGAGCACGGTGGGGCTCCCCCTCGACAGAGAGCCAAGTCGCGCGGCGCGGTGTCGCGCATGTGTAGCCGGGACGTATCTCCGCCAGATAGGTCGGGTGGGCTCCGGCATATAGATAGGCACTGCGTCGACGATGGCGTTGCTCGCAAGAGGTGCAGTGGCCGCCGGAAATCAAGACGGGACGGACGGTGGCGGTGAAGCCGAAGATCGGGCCGAAGGCCAACAGAGCTGCGTGGTGGCAATCGTCAGACTTTGTGTGTGATGCGCTCCAGCAGCGGGAGGCGAACAGCGAGCCGACTGGACAGCCCAGACGTGCGCTGGCGTGGGGGCTCAGCACGGCCATCCCCGCGAAACCCTTGTGCCGCAATACACCGGGCGAGGTGGCGTCGAATAGCTCCGCCGACTTCGCGACTTACCTAATTGGGCGTTGCCGACGAGGTGCGCAGGGGGCCAATGGAACCCGTAGATGGGGTGTTTAGAAGCCAGCCATTCGGCCCACTCCCCACCCATGATGGGCGAGAGTCGTCGCGTAAACTGACCACAGCCCAGGTATAGGTCGAGCAGATCCAAAGGGGGACGTGTGAGCCGTAATAATGACGGCCTCCCCATGCTGCCTCCGTGGCTCTCCGAGAGCGATGTGACCGGCGGCTACGAAGCGCCCGTTCAGAACCTGCCTCACGACGACCTCATCGATGAAGCGCCCTCTCGGCGTGGACGTTCCAAGCGCGCCCCCGAATCTGAGCGGCCCGAGGCCGGGCGCCGGGACAAGCGCCGCTTCGGTCGACGCAAGGGTAAGGACGAACAGTCCGAGGATCAGCCCGATCCGCAGCGCCGCAGTCCGTCGCCACGTGAATTGGCCGGGCCAGGTTTCGAACTGCACGGCGCGCCGAACGCACAGCGCGAACCGGACAGCTTCCGTGGACCCGAGCAGCAGCACGGACCTGACGCACTTCGGGGACCGGAACAGCACGGCGGACCGGACACCTTCCGCGGCCCGGAACAACATGGCGGACCGGACACCTTCCGCGGACCGGAACAACATGGCGGACCGGACACCTTCCGCGGACCAGAACAACATGGCGGACCGGACACCTTCCGCG
>NZ_JBEXUI010000018.1:2003-103390 GCF_040614395.1 Nocardia sp. NPDC005998
GGACCAGAACAACACAGCGGACCAAACACCTTCCGCGGACCAGAACAACACAGCGGACCAAACACCTTCCGCGGACCAGAACAACACAGCGGACCAAACACCTTCCGCGGACCAGAACAACACAGCGGACCAGACACCTTCCGCGGACCGGAGGCCTATCGCGGACCGGAGGCCTATCGCGGACCGGAGGCCTATCGCGGACCGGAGGCCTATCGCGGACCGGAGGCCTATCGCGGACCGGAACAGCAGCGCGGACCAGATGCCTATCTAGGACCGGACGCCCACCGCGGGCCCGAACAGCAGCGCGGACCAGATGCCTATCTAGGACCGGACGCCCACCGCGGGCCCGAACAGCAGCGCGGACCCGACGGCTTTCACGGAACCGAGCCGCACGGTGGCCCCGCGGCACAGCACGGCCCAGAGCTCGGCGCCCCATACAGGCCGGGCCCACCGCAACCCGATGCGCGCCACGACTCCGGCCCACACGTACGTCCGGACACACCCGCGCAGGGTTCGTCGCACCCGGCCAACGCATGGCAAGGCGGCCAACCACTTCCGACCCGCAACCCGCGCCAACCCTCCGCTGGCTTCGATCCTCTCGGCAGCAGGCCCCCGACACCCCCTTCGCAACCGCTGGTAGCCCCGCTGAATCCCGCAGCCACCCAACAGCCGGGCGCGACCCAACTCCCAGACGACACCCAGCACCCAGGTGGCCCCGTACAGCCGGGTACCACCCAACAGCCGATGGCCACACAACCGCCTGCGGCCCAACAACTTGGAGCTGACCAGCAGCCGGGCGCCACCGATCAGCCAGGCGCTACCCAGCTACGAGGTGGCTCGCAGTATCCAGGCGCGGCCGATTACCCAAGCGCGCCCCAACAATGGGGCGCTGCGCAACCGCCCGCCCAACAACCTGCGGCTGTCCAGCAGCCGGGCGCTATCCAACCGACCACCGCCGAACCGCCCGCATCCGTCGAGGCGACGGTGCGCTACCAGTCGCAACGCCCCGACCTGCCGCCGCCACCAAATCAGGCTCCTGCACAACCACATTCGCCTGCCACATCGCCTGCGCCGACCGGTGCACACCCTGGAGCGCCGACCACCAGCGACGGCCCCAGCGCGCTGACCACCAGCGAGCACCCCGGCATCCCGACAACCGGCGGGCACCCCGCGATGCCGACAACGGGCGAACGCCCCGACATGCCGACCACCGGCGGGCATCCCAGCGGGCCGACAACCGGCGAACACCCAACGACCGGCGAACGCCCCGCAATGCCAGCGCCAGGTGACGACCCAGGCTTCCCGACAACCGGTGAACGCCCCGACATGCCGACAACCGGCGAACACCCCACCGGGCCAACGACCGCCGAACACCCAACGACCGGCGAACGCCCCGCAATGCCAGCGCCAGGTGACGACCCAGGCTTCCCGACAACCGGTGAACGCCCCGATACGCCGTCAACCGGCGAACACCCCACCGGGCCAACGACCGCCGAACACCCAACGACCGGCGAACGCCCCACAATCCCGACGCCAGGCGACCACCCCGGCTTCCCAACAACCGGTGAACGCCCCGGTACGCCGACAACCAGCGAACACCCCACCGGGCCGACAACCGGCGAACACTCCGGCGTACCAACGACCAGCGAACAGCCTGGCTTGCCGACAACCGGTGAACACCCGACAACCGGCGAACCCCCCACTGCGCCAACGACTGGCGAGCAGCCCGCAACGTCGGCGACCGAGGATCTCGACGGGCCTCCGCCATGGCTCGAGACTCCGCGCACCGAGCAGCCGCAACCAGGGGCTGAAGCCTCCGGTGTGGGCTCGCGGACCCCGGCGGCTACCCCGGAACTGGAGTCGACACCCGCTGCCGAACAGGATTCGGGCAGTGGCCGTCTCGCTCCGCCAGCGCGACTCGATGACCCGCACTCGCCCGCTTCACACGGAACCGACGGCCCGCCACAGCGAATCGACGACTCACGCCCACCGGCTGCCCGTCACACCGACAGTCCGCCGTCACGGCACGACGAAACGCACCCTGCAGGCTCACATTCATCCGATAGCGCGCCGCCGCGACTCGATGACCCACGCCCACCGGCTGCCCGTCACACCGACGGCCCGCCGTCACGGCAGGACGAAGCGCACCCGGTCGGTTCACATTCATCCGATAGCTCGCCGTCGCAAAACGACGAGTCTCAGGCGCCGGTTTCGCGTGGTGGCGATGAGCCGCCGCCGTGGCTGGCGCCGCAGCGGTCGACAGAGGGACCATCTGCTTCCGAGCAGGCGGCTGCGCGGGTGGGGCAGCGGCCCGAACTACCGCCGCCGCCAGGGGAATTCGATGTGCATCAGGGGGTGGACGCCGAATCGTCGGCCGGACCTGCCGCAGGAGGTATCGGCTCGGCGTCCGAGGCGGCGGCAAACGAGGCAGGCCGAGTAGGTCGTCCGGACCTGCCGCAGGTCCCCGGCATGGAACACGCCGCGAACGGCACCGCTGCCGATGCGACGGGCGATAGCGCGCAATCGCACGGTGCGACACCGATATTCGATCCCGCGACCGTCGATCCGACTCGGCGCGCGGGTCGACCCACGGCCCCGGTTCCCGCCGCACCCGCCTCATCGGAATACGGACCGACACCGGGTGATCTCGCCCGCGATTCGGCTCCGATCACCGGGCAGACACCGACACCAGCCGACTTCCGCACCCCTGGCTCCAGGCCACAGGGACCGGGCAGCGACTTCACTCGCCCGCCCGCGACACCACAGGCACCGGGTAGCGACTTCCACGGAACCGCGTCCGCACCGCACGCACCCAGCAGTGACTTCACTCGCCCGCCTGCCACACCGCAGGCACCCGGCGGTGACCTTCACGGAACCGCGTCCGCACCGGACGCACCCAGCAGCGACTTCACTCGCCCGCCTGCCACACCGCAGGCACCCGGCGGCGACGTTCACGGAACCGCTTCCGCACCGGACGCACCCAGTGGCGATTTCACTCGCCCGCCTGCCATACCGCAGGCACCCGGCGGCGACGTTCACGGAACCGCTTCCGCACCACAGGCATCTGGCAGCGACTTCACTCAGCCGCCTTTCGCGCCGCAGGCGACCGATTTCCATGGAGCGTCTGGCACCGGTGGTGTGCCGGGGCAACCGGATCGCGGTTCGGCGGGGCCGGACCGTGCCATACATCCCGGCCCTGGATCGGTGGGCTCGGAGCTCCGACCGGGATCGCAGGCCGACGAATTCGGGCGGCCGGGGGCGGCACCGCAGGGACCTGGGGCCGACCTTGCGGGGCCGACCGGGCCCGATGGCACTGCCGCACAGCCGGACTCGGGGCAGGCGAAACGGGATCGTGGGTTGGCGGCGCCTGGTTGGGCCGCGCACCCCGTGCCGGGGACCGCGGGTGGATCGTTGGCCGCTGGTGGGCGCCATCGGTTGCCATCGGAAATCGACGCTGGTACGCCGGGCGGAGCCGAGGCCGAAGAGGCCGGGCGTCCGACCGATGGGCCCGACGAGGCATCGGATCCGTATGGGTCCGGCGAACAAGGTCGCAATGCTGTCGATACGGGGCAATCCGCCGCAGGTGCGGACGCGCAGCACGGCGACGCGGCCGGATTTGTCCAGCCGGGTCAGCATGCGCCGGGCGGCGATCAGCCGAATGATCCGTGGCGCAATGGAACTGGGTATCAGCAGCCGCCGATGGGGCAACAAGCGCCGGGCGGCGCGCCGTGGCAGGGTGGGCCCGGGTATGCGCAGCCGTCGATCGGGCGGGCGCCCGAGGGTGAGCAGTGGCAGAATCCGGCGGCCCGTGGTCGGCCGGGGCAGCTGTCACCGACCGGTGGGCCGCCTGCCGACCAGTGGCAGCAGGGCCGGGGTTATGCGCCGTCGCCGATGGGACAGCAAGCACCCGTTGGGGATCCGCAGGCCGGATACGGTCAGCCGCCCGCTGGGGATGCACACGCCGGATACGGCCAGCCGCCCACGGGAGATACACACGCCGGATACGGCCAACCACCCACGGGAGATACACACCCCGGATACGGCCAACCACCTGTCGGCGGTCAACAGGCCGGATACGGGCAGTCGCCTCCCGTGCCGGGATATGGGCAGTCAGGCGGAATGCCGCAGCCGTATCAGCAGGGTGCGCAGCATCCGCATGGACCGCAGCCCTCACTCGATGATGTGCCGTTGCGGCGGGCCAAGAAGTCGCCGAGTAGCGGGTGGCGCAAGGCCGTGCATCACGTATCGGGCGGTGCGATCAATCCCGGGTTGTCCGCGGAGGAGTTGCGGCTGCAGGAACTGGTCGCACGAATCAGGCAGCCGGTGCGCGGTGACTATCGGATCGCGGTGCTCTCGCTCAAGGGCGGTGTCGGAAAGACCACGACGACTATGGGTCTCGGGTCGATCTTCGCCTCCATCCGGGGTGACCGGGTGATCGCGGTCGACGCGAATCCGGACTTCGGCACGCTGTCGCAGCGGGTGCCGTTGCAGACCCGCTCGACCGTGCGCGATCTGTTGCTCGATCCCGCGATCCAGCGCTACTCGGATGTGCGCAGACATACTTCGCAGGGCACCAGCCGACTGGAAGTGCTTGCCAGCGAACGCGATCCGGCAGCGTCGGAGGCATTCAACGACGAGGAGTACCGCGCGGTCGCCCGCATCCTGCAGCGGTTCTACAACATCATCCTGACCGACTGCGGTACCGGACTGATGCATTCGGCAATGGGCGGTGTGCTCGACCTGGCGCATTCGCTGGTGCTGATCTCCTCGGCCGCGATCGACGGCGCACGCAGTGCCGCGGCGACGCTCGACTGGCTGTCCCTGCACGGCCATGACCACCTGGTCCGCAATGCGGTCGTGGTGATCAACCTGCCGCGTGAGGGTTCACCGAATGTGGGCATCCAGCAGCTGCGCGAATACTTCCTGTCGCGCTGCCGCGCCGTGCACATCATCCCGTACGACTCGCACCTGTCCGAGGGCGCCGAAATCGATCTGCACCGCCTACACAAGACCACCAAGCGCGCCTACGTCGAACTCGCCGCGACGGTCGCCGACGAATTCGGCATAGACCACCGCAGATACGGTGGCTGACCGGCTGGGTTGAATTTACCGCGCCATCAGCGCGGCGAGTTCTCGAAACTCACTCCGACGTGCACGTAGTGGCGGGCGAAGCGGCGGCCCGCGATGAGCGCCTCGGCGTGCGCGGCCGAGTGGTGGTCACCCCATGTGCGGATCGTTCAGCGCCGGACAGACGGACACCGGGTGCACCGGCGGTGCAGCGCACACACTTCCACGGCTCGGCTCAGGTCGATAACCGCGCCGGGTATCGCGACCGGGCACTCGCAGGACTCGCTGGCGGTTACCAAGGCCGCAATCATGCACTTCACCAAGACAATCGAGAAGCGCGCACCTCTGCGATGGATCGGCCGCGGCGACGGCGGAACAGGCCGCGCAGGGTGCCCGCGTTCAGGTAGCCGACCTTGACGGCTATCGCTTCGATGGTCAGGGTTGTGGTGCGCAGTAGCTGGGTGGCTCGTTCCAGCCGCACCTCGTGCACGAAATCTCGTGGTGACATGCCGATTTCGGCCTGGGTCGCGCGTTGCAGGGTGCGTTCGGTGACGCCGAGCCGCTGTGCCGCGTCAGCGATCAGGAACTGTTCGGCGATGTGGTCGCGAACCCAGCGCTCGAATGCGGCGACCAGGGAGTCGTTGCGGGCGATCACCTCGGGAATCGCGCTGTCGAGCTGATTGCGCCGATCGCCGACCACCAGGTATCTGGAGGTCAATTCGGCCAGTGTCGGACTCTGCGCGGCGATCAGCGACAGGGCGAGGTCGATATGCGACAGTGTGGCCGCCGCGGTCGTGAGCCGGTCCGCGCGGCACAGGATCCGGCTCTCGTCCAGGTCGATGCGCGGATATCGACGCCGGAAGGCCGGGCCGAGCCACCAGCTCGTCGTCGCCACCGCGCCGTCCAGCACGCCCGCCTCGGCCAAGTAGAAGGTGCCGGTGCACGCCGCGGCGAGGTGCGCACCGGATTCGTAGGCGCGCGTCATCAGTTGCAGCACCGGCCGATTCGCGGGCGCGGAGACCAGTCCGATCAAACCCTCCGCATCCAGGACGCGCGAGGCGGGGACGACCACCAGACCGATGTCATCGGGCAATTCGGCCATCGGTGTCGTCTGCGCGAGGAAACCGTGCGCCGTACGCACCTGCCCACCGGGGGCCACCATATGCACCCGCCATGGTTCGGGTGCCGCCTCCAGTTCACCGCGTAGCCCATTGGCGGTGGCAAATGTTTCCAGTACGGCGGTGAGTCCGAGATCGGCAACGCCGTCCTGCACGAAGACCGCAACATCCATGTCGGAAACAGTACTGAATATGTCGTATCCGACACTCGGATCCGCGGAATAAGCGCCCTAGTCTTCGTACTACTTGTCCGTCCTGCCCTGCGGAGTTCCCATGACGCTCGTCGAAACCTTCGGTATCCACCACGTCCGCCTGACCGTGACCGATCTCGACCGGTCCAAGGCGTTCTACCGGGATGTGCTCGGCTTCCATATCGCCGCGGAATCACCGGGCAGCCCGGATGATCCGCAGGTGCGCACCGATCCCACCCAGCTCTACGGCGGCGTCGTATTCCAGACAAACGGGATGCTTTTCGGCCTGCGCCCGGTGGCCGCACCGACCGACCGATTCGATTCCGAACGCGTCGGACTGGACCATCTCAGCTTCAGTGTGCCGTCGGTGGATGATCTGGCTCGCACCGAAACCCGGTTGTCCGAGGCCGGAATCGAGCACGGGGAGATCATTCGACTCGAGGCATTCGGCATCGCGATCCTATCGTTCAGCGATCCCGACGGTATCCACCTCGAGCTCACCGCACCGCTGTGAACGCCCCCGCGCACTGTAGTAACCCGATGTCCCGCAGCCGTTCGACGCTGGTCCGCCCGACCGCGGACGCCGCACTGCCGAGCACCAGCGAATTACTGTGCGCAATGAGCGGTCAGCAGGTGCGCGGACATGTGTGCCGGTGGTCGCACGATCTGGTCCGATTGCATCGCATCCGGCGCGAGCGTCCACAGTCGACCGCCGTAATCGACTGTCTGCGAACCGAACTGGTCGCCAATATCAATGGCTGGGCGACCGAGCACCTGCCGCGTCGGTCCGCCGATCTGCTCGACGCCCAACTCGGCGACACCATCGATCGCATCGCGGCCAGCGCCGATCGCGCGTTCCACCTGATGATGACCGAGGATCTGTCCGGGGAACATATGCATGTGGCATGGACGCGATTGGCCGAACTGGCAATCGCCTACGGCGACCTGGTCCGTCAGGCCGAGGACGGGCGGTGGTGTCTGTCCCCGTACACCCGACGCCGCTGAGCCATCGATGCCCGGCACACCGAATCGACAAGGGGCCGTGGCCGGTCCGTCACGAACTGCCACGGCCCCTCGTCGACCCGGGTCGTCACCACTCCGGAAGTCGCCGCCGTCCCGCGAGTATGTCGCGCACCAGATCGTCATAGGCGTCAGCCAATTCGGCGAGATGGTGCCATGCGCTGTGCAACTGGTCGTCGTGGGCGTCCAGTGTCATCAACGCGTGGTGGGCGCGCACCGACGATTCCGCGATCCGGTCGATGACCGAGCCGACCGTTTCGGTGTGTAGCGTCGCGCCGAGCCGATGCTGCGGCACACTGCGCGCCACCCAATCGTCGATGGCCATGACCAATTCGACTCTCCGACGCTCGATTTCGAGAATCGTCGCCTGGTCGGTCGACACCGAACCACCGCGGCCGACGAGTCGTCGCTCGTGCAGCACCGCGAGGTCACGGGCGAACCAGAGGAGCGGGCCACCGACAACTCGGTGACCGCGGCACGCGCGAACGAGTAGATCCGAGGTCGGAAGCAGCCCGGGAGTCAGGGACTGCACCGTCGAATCGACACATCGCGATGTGCCGGGAAGAGCCATCACAACCGTAGATGAATCCGAACCTGCCACGTTGCCTCGCCGTCATCGCCGCACAACACCTGCTGGATCAGGACGTTCATTACAATAAACCTCTGAAGGCACCTGTCAAGCGTTACCCGGCCGTAGGGAGTCACGAAGAGTACACTTCGTTACCTGCATGACTGACCGAGGAGCAAGATGGCGGACGGTCCGACGTATCACCGGATCGCAGACCTCCTCCGCGAGGAGATCCGCGCAGGCAAGTGGAATGCGGGCGATCGGTTGCCCAGCCATACCGAGCTGGCCGATCAGATGCAGGTTTCGATCACTACCGCGCGCAACGCTATTCAGGTGCTCGTCGCCGAGAATCTGGTCTACACGGCTACTTCCCGTGGCACTATCGTGCGAAACCAGGAAGTGCTGGAATCGGTTGTCACCGACCATATTCGCCCGGATCGGCCGCAGTCGCCCCATGACATCTTCGAAGAGATCGCGCGCGCAGCACACCGCGAGCCAACCAAGGAATTCAGCGCGAAAATGGAACCGGCAAGTCCGGAGGTGGCGCAGTGGCTCGGTGTGCCGGAGGATTCCTGGGTATTGGCCAGGACGGTTGTCCAGTATCTCGATAACGAGCCGTGGTCGTGGGAGGTCAGCTTCTATCCACGAGACTTGGCGGAGGCGACCGGCATCGATTCGCCGCACGATATTCCCGAGGGCACGACACGCCGAATCGCGGACCGCGGACAGGCCGAAACCGCACATCGAGACACCCTCGTCGCCCGCCCGGCCAGCGCGGAAGAGGCGATCGTGCTCGGCGTCGCCACCGGCACCATTCTGCTGGACCACCTGCGCATCGGCGCCAATCACGAGCGCATCACCCGGGCCACCCGGCACCGCTCGATCGCCACCCGCAACCGGCTCGCCTACGAATTGGGTGACGCCGTGGGCACCGGCGTCATCCGACACACCCTCGGCATCTCTTACGGGTCGGGTATCTCCTTGCCATGAAAAATGTTTCGCCATGAATACGGTATTGCCATGACTACCGTGATCCGCCGGGCATCCCTCAGTGATCTCGGCTTGATCTGCCGCCTGCGGATCCAGCGCACCGCCTGGCTCACCGCGCGCGGCTCCGATCAGTGGACCGTGGCCGGACGCGGCCTGCCGATCGAGATCTTCGCCAGGTCGGTCGGCCGGTCCCTGGACGCAGGGGAAACCTGGATCGCCGAGGTGGCCGGGGAACCGGCCGGGACGATCACCGTCAACGAGCAAGCCGATCCGGGGCTCTGGTCACCGTGGGAACTGGCTGATGCGGTGATCGTGCACTACATGATCGTCGAGCTGCGCTTCGCCGGTCAGCGCATCGGCCACCGACTACTGGCCCACGCGGCATCGCTCGCGCGCGAACAACAGCGCCATTGGGTCCGGCTCGACGCCTGGACCACCAATACCGATCTGCACGACTACTACCGCAGCGCAGGCTTCCACCTGGCCAGGATCGCGGGACCGGTCACCTCCGGCCCGTCCCGCGCCCTATTCCAACGCCGCTCCGACAGTTGGACATTCGAGCCGATCACAACGGTGCTGACCCGGGTACCGGAGCCGCAGCCCGGGTTCGAGGCTCACAGCGGCGGCAGATAGGCGATCTGCACCATCTCCTGACCTCGGTTGCGCGACACCAGAATGCCGCGGCCGGGCGGCAGTTTCATCGGGCGGACATCGCCGATCAGCTTGCCCTCGTCCTTGGGTCCGCTCATGATCAGCGCGTCGACGGACAGGTTCTTCATACCGCCGAGCACATTGTCGTAGAGCGCGCGCGAGACGCCGCCGGTGCGCCGGGTGACCACCAGGTGCAGACCGATATCGCGGGCCTGCGGCAGGTATTCCAGCAGCGGGAGCAGCGGATTGATGCCCGCGGTGATCATGTCGTAGTCGTCGACGAGCAGGTAGATCTCCGGTCCGGTCCACCAACTGCGCTCGCGCAGCTGCTGCGGGGTGATATCGGAGCCGGGGATGCGCTTGGACATATACCTGGCGAGTTCGTTGACCATCGGGCCGCAGGTCTGCGATGAGGTGGAGTAGCCGCCGAGATGGGCCTCGTCGACCACGCCGAGCAGGCTGCGACGGTAGTCGATCAGGATGATCTTCGCCTGCTCCGGAGTCGCGTTCTCGGTAATGCCCATGGCGATATTGCGCAGCAGCGTCGTCTTGCCGCATTCCACATCGGCGAAGGCCATGAAGTGCGGCTCCTGGCCGAAATCCAGGACGAACGGGTCCAATTCGTTCTCGCCGAGTCCGACGAGGATCTTCGTCGGCCCGAGTTCGACGTCATGTCTGCGCGCAATCGCCACGACCTCCTCGCGGCTGATCTGCTGCGGCAGCATGCGCACCTCGGGGGCGCGGCGGCCGGGGTAGAGCTGCTGCATCTGGTCCCTGGCCTGGGCCGCGCCCTCGGCCAGAGTCTGCGGATCGGAATCGGAATCCAGCCGGGGCAGCGCGATGAGCATATGCAGTTCATCGGGGGTCAGACCACGGCCGGGACGGCCGACCGGAACCAGCGCCGCGGTGCGCCTGCCCATTTCGGAGTCCGTCGGATCGCCGAGGCGCAGCTCCACCCTGGTGCCGATCTGGTCCTTCACATTGGGCCGGATCTCGCCCCAGCGGGCGGCGCCGATGATCAGGTGGATGCCGTACGAAAGTCCCTGTGCCGCGATGGCGGTGATCTGCGGTTCGACGGCGTCGAACTCCTCGCGCATGGCCTGCCAGCCGTCGATGACCAGGAAGACATCGCCGAACTGGTCCGCGGCCAGCGGATCGTTCGGGTCGGCCTGGGTCCCGTTGATGAGCCTGGCCTCCATCTGGGAGTACTTGCGGCGCCGGAACTCCACCATGGACTCGATACCGAGTGCGGCGAAACGCTCCTCGCGCTGGCGCATCAGGGTGGTCAGCTCGGCGACGGTGCGCCGCACCCGATCGCCGTCGAGGCGACCGGCGACCGAGCCGACATGCGGCAGACCGGACAGACCGGCGAGACTGCCGCCACCGAAATCGAGGCAGTAGAACTGCACCTGCTCGGGGCTGTGGGTCGCGGCCGCGGCCATGACGATGGTGCGGATGGCCGTGGACTTACCGGACTGCGGACCGCCGACGACCGCGACATTGCCCTGCGCACCGGCCAATTGGATGGTCAGCACGTCGCGGCGCTGTTCGTAGGGCTTATCGATGATGCCGATCGGCATCCACAGCTGACCGTGTCGGTTGACCGGGGAACGCCAATCCGGATCGGGCAGCAGCATATCCACCGTCGGCGACTCGTCCAGCGGCGGCAACCACACCTCGTGCGCCGGACGACCGTGTCCGGTAAGTCGCTTCACGACCACCTCGAGCAGCGTCTCGGGAACGCCCCCGCTCTGCGGTTCGTCCGCCGGCTCGGCTCCCGGCGGCGGCGGCAGATCGGGCAGCTCCATGCGCACCGGCTGCGGCCGTTCCTTGATCTCGACCTGCGCTGCGGTGAACACCGTCGGCGACTGACCGCCGACCACCCGGCCGTCCACCTGCCTGCTGCCGCTCGGCGAGACATATGGGCCGGACACGTAGGTCGCGTTGAACCGCAGCGGATCATCGGCATCGCTCTTGAGATAGCCGGAGCCGGGGATGCCGGGCAGGTGATAGGCATCGGTGATGCCGAGCACCGCGCGGGATTCGTTGGCCGAGAAGGTGCGCAGACCGATCCGGTAGGACAGGTGCGAATCGAGGCCGCGCAGCTTGTTCTCCTCCAGTCGCTGCGAGGCCAGCAACAGGTGCACGTGCAGTGAGCGGCCCAGGCGGCCGATCATGACGAACAGATCGGCGAAATCCGGCTTCTGCGAAAGCAATTCGGAGAACTCGTCGACGATGACGAACAGTGCGGGCAGCGGATCGAGCGCAACGCCCGCCGCGCGCGCCTTCTCGTAGTCGGTGACATTGGCGAAATTTCCGGCGGCGCGCAGCAATTCCTGGCGGCGGTTCATCTCACCGGCCAGTGCGTCCTTCATGCGGTCCACCATCGAGAGTTCTTCCTCGAGATTGGTGATGACCGCGGCGACGTGCGGCAGGGAGTCCAGACCGAGGAAGGTGGCGCCACCCTTGAAGTCGACGAGTACCAGGTTCAGCGCGTCCGGTGAGTGCGTGGTCACCATCGAGAGCACCAGCGTGCGCAGGAATTCGGATTTACCCGAACCCGTTGCGCCGATGCACAATCCGTGCGGACCCATACCGCTCTCGGCGGATTCCTTGATATCGATTTCGACCGGGGTACCGTCCGGGGTGACCCCGATCGGCACGCGCAGCCGCTCGCGCGCGGTGCGCGGACGCCATACCTTCGACGGTTCGATCTGCGCGGCATCCGGAATCTTGAGCAGCGCCATCAGACCCGGATCGGTCCTGGTGTCATCGCCGAGGCTGACGATCTGCGCGGCGGTCGCGATCCGGAACCGGGCCAGGCTGCGGGCGAAGGCCTCGGCCTCGGCCGGACTCACCACATCGGCGGTGGCGAATTTCTCGGTGCCGGCGGCACTTTTCGCGCTCACTTCACCGTCACCGACCACCAGTTGCAGTCCGCGCCGGGCGGCGAGGCCGTTCTCGGGGGCGGTCAGGTCGAGCACGGTGACCGAGTCCAAGCCGGATTCGCTGATCAGCCGCTCGGTGCCGTTGACGTAGCCGTCATCGATGATGACCACCAGATGCAACCGGCCCTGTGTCGGTTGCGGATTGCGCATGAACCGGCCGCGCTCGAGCAGTTCCGAGGCGAGTGCGGTCTCGAGTTCGGCCAGCGATCCGTACATCATCCTGGCCGAGCCCATGCCGTCACGGACGGTCGGATGTTGCAGATGCGGCAGCCATTTCGCCCACGCCCAGGCCGGACCGTCGGGATCGGCGCAGACAATGGCGACCGCGACATGGTCGGGTCCATGAAATGCGGTGAGCTCCATCAGCATCGAGCGCGCCAGCATCCGCGCTGACGCGTTATCGCCACCGAGGTTGATGGCCGGGAAGGCCCGCAACGACACCGCGGTCGGCAGTTGGTGCACCACCGAATGGGTACGCACGAAACGGCGCAGCGCCACGGTGGAGACCGGCTCCAGGTCCTCCAGCGGTCCGGTTTCCGGGCGGGCCAGCTTCGTCGCCAACCGATGGCTGCCCACGCCGACCCGCACATGTCCGAAGTCCGGATCGTTCGGGCGACGTTCCCACATCCGGCGGGTGCCGACTACCGACGGCAGATCGATCGGTTCCGGATGACTCCAGGACAGCGACTCCAGCTGCTTGGTACCGGTGCGGCGGACATCCTTGCGCATCTGGTCCAGATACCGGAAGTAGTCCTTGCGTTCCTCGTTGAGCTCGCCAGCGCCCTTGGGGCCGTTGCCCCGCATGCCGAGCATCATGCCGCCCATCGACATGAGCATCATCATCGGGAACATCATCATGAACGGGTTGGCGAGCAGGTTGCGACCCATCATCACCATCATCGCGATCATGCCGACGACGGCGACCACCATGATCACCGGCATCAATTTCATGATCAGCGGTCCGGGCAGGGCCCGCTGGATCTCCGGCGGCGAATTCAACGCCACCTCGCCGCCCGGCGCGCGCGGCGGGGCGATGCGGGGGCGGCGCACGAAACCTTCGGTAACCATGGGTCCTCTACAGCTCTGTTTCGGAGTCGAGGTCGGCGGAGCCACGCGACCGCCGGAACGGAATCGACAGGGCCGCACCGAGTCCCAGCACGATCAGGCAGGTGACCGAGCCGATGACCGCGACGCGGCGCGGCAGTGGATCGGGTCCGGCCGGATGTACCGGGGCCGCCATGACGCGTGGGGTGTCCGCGCCGGTGCCGATCGCCTTATCCGGCAGCTGCGCGGTGAGCGCGGCCAGTGGATCGATGAGACCGTGTCCGACCCGATCGTCGTGACCCGGACCGGGCGCGTGCGCGGTGCGGGTGATCCGCTCGATCACCTGTCCGGCCGTGAGTTCCGGGAACCGAGACCGAACCAGTGCGGCCAGCCCGGCGACATAGGGTGCGGCGAAGCTGGTGCCCTGAATGGATCCGGTGCCCTCCTGGGTGATCGCGCCATTCACCAGTCCGGTGCCGCCCGGCTTATTGTCGAGCGACACGATATTGCGTCCGATGGCGGCCGCGCCGACCCACGGACCGTGCAGGGACAGTGCCGATGGCGAGCCGTTCGGATCGATGGAGGCGACCGTCAGCACGTAGGGCTGGAACCAGGCCGGGCTCGCGATGGTCTGCACGCTGTCCCAGCCCGAACCATCGTTCTGCTTCTCGCACGCGCCGCCGTTCTCCACATTGCCCGCCGCCGCGACCACCACCACATTGTGGTCGTAGGCGTACTTCACCGCGGACCCGAGCGGGACGTCGGCGGTATCGGTTCCCACTGCGCTGCACGAGACTTCGGAGATATTGATGACGGACGCGCCCATATCGACGGCGCGGACCACCGCGGCGGCCAGCGCAAGCACACTGCCGTAGCCGGAGCGCACCATGGCATCGGGCGGCTGATCGCCGCCCGCGCGATCCTTGCGCTCATAGTGTGTGCTCAACTGGCGGATGCTGAGGATCTCGGCCTCGGGTGCGACACCGACGAAGGCGTCGTCGGGGCTCGGCCGCGCCGCGATGATGCCGGCGACCAGGGTGCCGTGACCGTCACAGTCGGCGGTGCCGTCGGAATCCGAGACGTAGTCGCCACCGGCCTGTAGCGCGGGCAGGCGCGGATGCCGGTTCACACCGGTGTCGATGACCGCAACCTTCTGTCCGGCACCGCGGCTGAACTGCCAGGCCGCTGGCAGATCGAGCACGCGCTGCGGCAGCGGCGGCTCCGCAGGGGCGCCACCGATGAGCGAGAGTTCGGCGCAGACGACCTTCTGCTCGGTCGGCTCCAAGGGGGCGGGCCGCCCGCTGAGTGCCTGTGCCGGTCCGAGCGCACCCGAGTCGATCGTCGGCGGTGGGATCGCGCCGGCGGGCGCGGATGAGCCGAGGACGGCCGCGCCGAGAATCGCAGCGGCGCAGATGATTCCGGTCCTGCGCCGCCAGCCGGGCTTGCTCGCCCGAGCAGTCATAGGTTTCTGGCCATCGAATACACGCCCATGATCCACAGCACCAGCGGAATCACCGCGACGATGAGCAGATATTCGATGATCTCCATGGCCCGCCGGGTCACCGGCGTCACCTCGAGGTGCGGGCCGATCACGCCGAACACCACCACCGCGGCGGCGAAGGCGAGCAGCAGCACACCGGCCAGCAACAGCAGATCCGAATCGCCGAGGGCCAGGCCGGTGATCAGGCCGATGATGATGACGGCTCCACCCGCGATCAGCGCACCGGCCTGCACCAGATCGGCGAAGGAACGGCCGCGCAGACTCACGATCACCGCGGCGATGGCGGCCAGCGTAATCCCTTGCCAGCGCGCGGATCCCAGCGGATCTGCGGCACCGAGCGCACCGACCGCCGCCGCGATGGCACAGGCGATGAGTATGCCGGTCTGATACTGATTGGCGGCCCTGGCACGCTCACCGAGTCCGGCGGCCGAGGGCAGCGCGGTGGCGCCGATCGCGCCGATGCCCTCGATGGTGGGCCGCGGTTCGTGATCGGCCGGATCGATCGCACCGCCCGCGGTCGGCACCGGCGGAATCGGCAGCCGGGCCAGCACCGCCGCCAGCCGCGGCACCGCCGAGATCAAGGTGATCGCCACCACCAGGATCGCGGCGGAGATCTTCGGCAATTCGAAGTCCCAGACCATCCGGCACAGCGCGGCGACGCCGCCGAAGAGCGCGACGGTCACCGCGGCCGCCGCCAGCGCGGCACCGGTCGCGGAGGCGCGATAGATCACCGCCGCGGCCACCAGCGTGACCGAGCAGCCGAGCAGCAGATGTGGACTGCCGAGATCGCCGGGCACGAAAAGCGCTGCGCCGCCGAAGAACAGCAGCAATGCGCACAGCGACAACCAGGTGGCGGTCAATTGGTCCGCGTACCTGCGCGCGGCGATCGCTGCGGCGGCCGCGACGACAATGCCGACGCCGGTCGCGAGGAACGGCGCGGCGAGACCACCGCCGTGCGCGCGTCCGGCACCGAGCAGCAGCAGCGCGAGCAGCACCGCCGATACCGCGGCGACCAGACCGGTCCAGCGTGCCGCATTCGACGACCAGCCGCGGAAATCGGCTGCGGTGAGCCGGGATACGGCATCGATGACATCGTCGAAGAGCGCGGGCGATTCCTTCGCGGTAACCGCGCGCAGCACCAGCAGCTCACCGTCGTACACCTCGGCCTCGGTGAGGCTGCGGCTCGGCGCGATGGCGTCGCGGCCCAGGCGGGCCAGCGTCCAGTGTTCGGTATGCAGCGGGGTGCCGCCGTCGTCGCTCTCCACCAGATCGGGATTGCGGGATTCGATCAGGGTGACCAGATCACCGATAAAAGTGGCGATCGGCACGGTCGCGGGGAGCCCGACATCGAGTTGGGTATTTCCACCGATGACAGAGACTCGGCACAGTTCGGGTTCGGCGGCGCGAGTGCCGCCACTCAACGGCTCGGTCAATTGCGTGTCGACCCCAGCTCTTTACCGAAAGTTCCGAACACTTGCGCCCAGTCCCCTACTTGTCGAACCAACACTTGGTTCCACTCTCGCACGAACGCTCCCGTGTGGCATCCGGTTGTCACACACTTTGCAACCTATCGGTAGCAAACATAATGTATCGGACGAGCCGAGCCGCCGCGATCGCTAAGCTGGTCGGAAGATGAACGCGGCCAATCGCGTACCAAAATAGATAGCTCCAACCAAGACTTCGGGGTTTGACAGCAATGACCGGCAACCGCCAAGCACAACGGGCCTTCGACGCCGGAATCCTGTCGCTGGGCCTGACCATCGACGGACAGGAATCGGCTCGCGATCTCGAGTACGCGAAACTGGCCTTCCAGCGCGCCACCGAGTGGGATCCGACCATGTGCGACGCCTGGCTGGGACGAGCCGCGGCGGGTGAGGTCACCACCGAGGTGCTCTACAACCTGTACAAGAACAGCGCGACAACGCTTTACCGCGAGCAGCGGCGGCTCGGGCTGCCGCAGCGGGCATTGGCCGGACGCTTCCTCGCCGGGCTGTACATCGACTATCCCCTGGCCAGCTACACCGAGATCTGGCTGGCCCAAGCGGCACAGCTGATCTCGGAGAAGGAGTACGACGAGGCCGAGCGCGTGCTCGACGAACTCGCCGGGCACCGCGCCTCGATGCTCTCCGATACCGATCGCGAAATCGACGACCGGATCTGCGCATACATCCGTGGCGTACTGCATTTCAACACCCAGCGCTGGCCCGATGTGATGGCCGTACTCGCCGGATCCGCCGAATGGGACGATCCGTATCTGGCGGCGGGCGCACATGTGATGGTCGGTTCGGCCTGCGCCCAGCTCGGTCTGTTCGGCGAGGCCATCCGGCGCATGGAGCAGGCCGAGGCGGGTCCGATTCCGGCGGCGCGCACGACCGCCATGTTCTGCCGCGGCCTGTGCCTGCGCGAGACCGGTAAGGAGGCCGAGGCGCAGGCCCTGTTCGAGAAGGTGTATTCGCAGGCACCGGATTTCGCCGCGAATACCGCCGCCATGCGCGATCGCACCTACCGGCTCACGGTGACCACCAAGGAATCCATCGATGCGCGCACCGACCGCTGGGATCCGGCATCGGCGCCCTCGGTCGAGGCCATGCAGAATGCCGATGCCGAGGATCGCGCGAAAAAGATTCTGGCCGAGGCGCGCGCCGAACTGGATTCCCAGATCGGTCTCGAATCGGTGAAAACGCAGGTTGCGAAGCTGCAGGCGACCGCGCAGCTGGCCAAGATCCGGGCCGAGAAGGGCATGGCGAGCATGGCCCGCGGCAACCACCTGGCGTTCACCGGACCGCCCGGCACCGGTAAGACCACCATCGCCCGGGTGGTAGCCAAAATCTATTGTGGTGTCGGACTTCTCAAGACCGATAAGGTCGTCGAGGCCAAGCGGGTCGACTTCGTCAGCCAGAATCTCGGCGGCACCGCCATCAAGACCGACAAGCTGATCGATACCGCGATGGACGGTGTGCTGTTCATCGACGAGGCGTACACGCTGATCCAGACCGGCCTGCAGGGCGGCGACGCCTTCGGCCGCGAAGCGGTGGATACGCTGCTGGCCCGGATGGAAAACGACCGTGACCGGCTGGTCGTGATCATCGCAGGCTATGACGGCGAGATCGACCGGCTGCTCACCGCGAACGACGGTCTGGCTTCCCGATTCGCCAAACGCCTGCAGTTCCCGTCCTACACCCCGACCGAACTCGGCCAGATCGGCAGCCTCATCGCGCGCTCGCGGGATTCGGAGCTGTCCGATGGGGCAATGGAATTGCTGATCGAGGCGTGCGGGCGGCTGTACGAGGCCGAGCGGGTCGATCAGAGCGGTCAGCCGCGTCGCGGCATCGATCTCGCGGGCAATGGTCGCTTCGTGCGCAACATCATCGAATCCGCCGAGGAGGAACGCGAATTCCGGCTGGCCAATGACGATTCGCTGGATCTGAGCGCGGTGGACGAGACGGTGCTTATGCGGATCGAGGCGCCGGATATGCAGGCAGCCCTGAGCAGCGTGCTCGCCTCGCTCGGCGTTTAGGAGCTGGCTCGGCGGGCATAGCCGGGGCCTGGAATACCCGGACCGCGATCAGTTTCCGACGGGCAGGATGTCGTGCTTGACCAGCGCGTCGTTCTTGGACAGCGTCGGTCCCGGCACCAGTTGGCCGATGATCGACCAGGGGGCCAGCCGGGGGTCATCGCTCAGGCCGAGCACCTTCGCGGTCGCAACGTCCGGGATGCCGTAGCGGATTCCGTTATCCGCCACATAGAACAGGCCACCGCGACGCAGACTGCCCGGTTCCGTTCCGGTTACCTGCACGAACTCACCCGATGCCGGTGGGATGTAGGCGGCATCGACCCGATCTCCGGTCCCATCGGAGGTTGCCAGGCTCACCGGCTCGGCCGCACCGCGCAGCGGCACCCGGTTGCCCGCGAGCAGGCCGACCACGGCACGGTCGGTGGGACTTTCGTTCGCCTCGTTATCGGGCCCGCGTCCCTTCGCCCAGCTCAGACAGGTGACCGGGGCATCCTCAGCGGACAAGATCTTCGGGGTGTTCGCCGGGAAATGGTCGAGGGCGAGTCGGTGCAGCACCGGCATATTCGTCAGCACGTCCGGCGGCTCCGCCTTGATCTCGCGCATGCCCTGGGAATTCGCGGTGCGGATGACCTGTGCGGCGAAATCGGTGATCGGCTGCACGCCGTCGGCGAGTACCAGGTACAGCTGGGACTGATCGTTGCGGCCCATACCGCCGACGGCGATGACACCGCCGACCGGCACATCGGAAAGCTTTGCCGGACCGGGCTGTCCGGCCTGCGGAATATCCGGTACGGCCAGCGGCGGAACCGCGATCGCCGCATCCAGCAGGCCGGTGCCGACCGGCCGCGACTTGAGTCCGGCCAGATTCAGCGAACGGGCCAGCACCGAGTTGGCCGGGTCGACCTCCGCGCGTTTGCCGTCGTAGATCAGATAGGTCTTGTCATTGCGCTTGACCAGCAGTGCATCCGAGGGTCCGAGGGTCCGAACACGTTCGTCCAGTTGGGGTTTGCCCGCGAAGATCGTGGTTTCGACGCCGGTGGCCGCGGCCGCGCTGCCGGTGACCGAGAGCTGCACCGTCTCGCACAGCGACCAGTCCGAACGACCGCCCTGCTTCGAACCCGGCAGTGCCGCGGGCGCGCCGGGAATGCCGAGCATCGGGCCGCGCGGCAGTGACGAAAGTTTTGCGTCCTTCACCGATTTGGGAGATTCGTTGCTCCCGGTGATCAGTCGGGCCGAGGCCAGGTTGAGCACCGGATGCAGGCGCTTGTCGTCCTTCTTGTCCTCGGAATCGGCCACCACCACATACAGGGCACCGCTGTCCTTGCCGATCACGATATTCGCGTCGCCGATCGCGCCCTGTGGGCGCAGGAACGCCAAGATGGCAGCGCCGGCCACCACGAGCAGGCCGAGCACCGCGCCGACGAGCATCGAACGCAGCTGAGATCGCATGGGGTCGTGCAGCATCCGGATATCGCGGCGCACCAGCGCGTGATCGAGCCGTCGCAGCAGAAAACGGTAGCCGTTGACCTGAGCCTTGGTGGTCAGCTGTGCAGGCACATGGTCTCCATCGGACTACGGAAGGAACAGGATATTTACAGTATCGTTCGGCGCGCCCATGTCAATCCAGCGACAATTCAGCAAACCGTCACTGCGCCAACGAACAAACAGGTGGCGCGGTAGTGTTATCGCAATACTGGTCCGATTATCGTGGACGGGGCTGTGAACAAACGCGATACCGACTCCGGAGCGAAGAACCGTAAAGAAACCGGAAACGAAAACTCCGTGAACGCAACGCACACAACGCTGCGTGATCCGGAATTCTGGCTGCTGCGCCAAATCCCTTTGCGACGCATGATTCCGCTCGCACTGTTCGCCGCGACCGTGGCCTGGATCGCCGCCGCCTGCCATGCGCCGAGCGCGGCCGTCATCGCCGTCGGCGCGATCGTCCTCATTGTCGGCGCGGTACCGGTGCGGCGACGTGAGCCACGCAATATCGCTGGAATGCTGGCGCGGGCGATCGCATTCCGGTGGCGGCGCACCCGGCCCGGCCCCGCCGATGCCGGCCAGGCCGCCTTCGACGTACCGCTGCCCGAGGGCGGCAGTTACGGCGTGCGCTGGGATGGCAACCTGCTGCTCACCATGCTGCGCATCGACCCGCCGCCGGATGCGCTCACCCTGCTGCGGCGCGGCTCGCTGTCCACCGACCAGGTGCTTCCGCTCACCGAAATCGGGCGCTGCCTCAGTCAATTCGATATCAACCTGGCCTCCATCGATGTGATCAGCACCGGCGCGCGGACCGCGGGCGGCGGCCCGGTGGCCCAGCTCTACGACCGCATCCTCGGCCCGCTGCCCGCCATCGCGCATCGCACGGTCTGGCTGGTGCTGCGGCTGGATCCGCTCGCCAATGCCGAGGCCGTCGGCAATCGCGGCGGTGGCGGGGCCGGCGCGCTGCGCACCGCGATCATCGCGACCCGCCGGGTGGCCAATCGACTGGCCGCCCGCGATATCTCGATATCGGTGCTGACCGCCACCGAAATGAACAGCGCGGTGCGTCAACTCACCCGCGGCATCGCATTGGACGCCTTCGCCGAAACCCCGAAGTCGCTGGTGCACCAGGGCATTCACCTCACCAGCTACGAGATCGGCCCGGAGCTCATCGGATCGCGCGGCTTCGCCGATATCTGGGCCACCCCGAGCCTGACCACCACGGTGACCGTGCGCCTGCGGCCCGGTGCGCGACGGCCCGGCGATGGGCGCGAGCCCACCTCCCCGCCGATCACGCTGGGTGCACTGGTTCGCTTCGATACCGTCGCCGAACCGGGCGAGCCGCCGGTGCCCGGACTGCGCACCCTGTCGGGTGAACAGTTCCGCGCCCTGCTGGACAGCCTGCCCGCCCGCACCGCCCGCCGCGAAGGCGACAGCGCGGGCGACTACCGCGGCCCACTCGCCGCGCTCGACGGCATCGCGGTACCCACCGCCGGATGCGGTCAGCTGATCGGCGCCGACGATCTCGGTCAGGGCATCGCGGTGCCGCTGATCGGCGACGGCACCCGCCATCTCGAGGTCATCGGGCGGCTGGATCTGGCCCAGCAGGTGATCCTGCGCGCGATCGCCCTCGGCGCGCACACCGTTGTGCACACCGACCGGCCCGAGGCCTGGCAGTCCATGGTCGCGAATGTCGGTGCACCGCATTCGCTTTCTCTCGCACCGCGATTCGCCGGCGCGGTACAGCACAGCCTGCCACCGCAGCCGGGCGGCGGGCCCATTCCCACCGCAACCGTCGTGGTGTTCGATGGCATCGCACCCACCGCGCTGACCGGTGGCGCGACCATCGTGCACGTCCGTGCGCCCGAGCAGCCCGATGGCCAGTTCGATGCCGATATCGTTCTGGTACAGGATATTTCGGCTCCCAACCTGATCACGGTGCGAACCTCGACGGCGAGTGCGACGGTCAATATGGTGACCACCCCCGACGAAATGCGCTACATCGGCGAATCCCTCACCGCGGCACGGTAACCGCGAATCCAGATGACCCCGAACGGAATCCGGCCGGTCCCGCGAGCACAGCGCTGGCGGACCGGCCGGATGGCTGGCTTTTGCCTTTCGAGCGGGCTCAGGCTCCGAAGCCGTCACCGATCTTGCCGTCGGTGCCCAGCGCGCGGTGCAGCGAGTTCTCCACGGCCGCCGCGACATTGTTGAGCGAGGTCAGCGTGTCGCCGTACTCGCTGTGCCAGGCATCGTAGACCGTCTTGAAGCTGGAGTGGGCCACGTTGCCCTCCCACGCCACCTTGAGCACGCCGCCGGCGTCCTCCATATCGCTGCCGTACTTGACCAGATCGCCGTGCAGCGTGACCAGGTCGTTGAACAGAGCCGTCATCGGGCCCTTGGCGTATGCCATCGTCATGATGAGTTCCTCCGATTCGAAGACTGATTGTTGTTCTGGCCCAGTCGATTACAGGCTGATGTGCTGGAACCCCTCTTGGTTCTCCTGCTCCATCTGGATGTACTGCTGGGTACCGTGACCGACCTGCTCGGTAATGGCGTTGAGCTTCTTGTGCAACTCCTGAGAGTGCTGGGCCCAGTTGGTGGAGGCCGCGACGAACGCCGTCTTCGCATCGCCTTCCCAGTGGGTCGCCGCGGCGACCTCGTCGTCGATCTTCTTCAGCGTGCGCTGCATGTTGTCGACCGCCGCGGCCATGAACTCCTCGGCCTTCTTCGCGGTCGGCTCGTCTACGTGTACACCTTCACCACTCATCGTGGACACCCTCTCCTGTAGTGATTCCAATGCCCGGAAACGATGTCGGGTGACATCGCCGGAAGGTTTACTGCGGAAGCCACCTTCCCCCGGGCAGAGATTCGATCAATGCCGAAATCGCTTGCGCGATACGGTGATCGGTGCCCGGTGTCACCGTGGACCAGACCTGCTGATCCGCAGCAATACCGGGCGCGGCCACAATGCGACCGCGTCCGGTGTCATAGACCGCGACCGCGCCGGGCGGCCGGGTGGTCGTGCCGTCGAGATGGGCATAGGCCACGATCTCGGCGAAGCAGTGGCAGGCGGCGAAGGCGAGCCCATAGGCGGTGGCGTCGCGATCGGCGACACCGAGGGCATAGACCGCGTCCGCGTAATCCGCGGAGGTCTGTGCCGCCGCGAGCCGCTCGCTCAGTTCGCTCGACAACGCACTGAAATTGACAACCTCCGCGGGCGTCGCCGGGCCGAGCGCGTCGACCAGCGGCCGCATCAGCGCCTGACCCGATCCGTCCGCCCATATGGTGCGCACGTCGAAGGTGTCGCCGGTACGCACCGCGACGGCATGCTGTTCGCCACGGCGGGCCAGGCAGATTCGAGTCACCGCGGGCGTTGCATCGGGCGCGGTGCGGTAGATCCGGGCCACCAGCTCTCGATCGGGCTGGGCCAGCGTGAACATGGCGTCGGCCAGTTCGGGTGCGACATCGCCCTCGGCATCGAGTACGCCGGCGCCGACCAGTTCGGTCCGCGCGCGGCGCTGCGCCCTGGTCCATTCGTCGATCGACTCCTGTTGCGGCCCAACCGATAGCACCAGCGGTAGGGTTTGCACGCCGAGCCGTTCGGCGACCGCGAGCAGGCCGTCGTTGGTCATGGTGGTCATCCGGCACCTCCCGAGACCGTCCGGCCGGTCGCCGTGGCGGGCGCTTCCGGCGCGCCGAGTACGGCCGGGGCGGAGACGATTCCGAGGTCGGCGCCGATGGTGTCGCCGGTCACCGCACTCGCGCGCGGTGCGTACTCCTCGTCCTCGCCCGACCCGGCCGCCCCCATCGCTCCCGGAACCATGGGCAGTGCACTGGAACTCGCGGTGGTGGCTGTCGAAACCGGTTGCGGTGTCGTCATTTCCACCGGTTGGGGAGCTTCGGTGAGAACCGGCGCGCGATAGGGCTGTAGTTTCGCGGACGCCGCGATGGCACCGACCCCGCCCGGCATGAACATGCCCGGCGTGACGGCAGGCATTGCGGGCATGCCGGATATGGCCGACTCCGCGGAGACCGTCGTGCTCGCCTCCTCGGCCGCCAGTGCCGCGGGCGACGCGATCACCGGCGGTTCCTGCTGAATCCACGGTGTCGCAAGGGGTTCGGTCGCCGCCTCGTAGGTCTGCATCACGCGCGAGGCGGCGGCCTTTGCCATATCGGCGTCGGTATCAGCACTCGCCGCCACGGCCTTGATCGGTGCGCCGAGTGCGCCGCCGATCGATTCGAGCATGCGCTGCACGGCCTGGATGGCCGCGATCTCGGCGCTGTGCGGCATGGTCAGCCGGGCCAATTCATAGGCGGCTGCCTGAGTTTCGGCGCGCACCGCGTTATTGCCAGCGGCCGTCGCGGCATCGGCGAGCCAGTCGCGCAGCATCGAGATCCGGTCCAGCACCGGGCCACTCGTGGTGGACTGCCATGCGCCGCGCATCGACGCGACGATCAGTTCGTATTCGGCAACCGCCGTACCGAAACCGGCGGCCAACCGGGTCCACGCGGCACCGGCCTCGGCCATCGGTACCGCGCCGGGACCGGTGGACAGTTCCCGCGCCAGCCGATCCGGCTCGCGCGCGTCCCAGACCACACCGGTGAAACCGGGCTGCGGTGGTTCGATCATTGTTGCTCCGTGTCGTTTTCGATGTTGTCTCAGGCTGCGCCGGGGATGCCGAAGTCGGCGACGCTGTCGTGCTCGGCGCGACCGAACTGCGCGGCCTGCGAGCGCAGTGTCGCGGCCAGCTTGCGCAATTCCACGATTCCGGCGACCGCGCTCTGGCCGTAGGAGTCCGCGACATTGCTCATCGTCTGTGCCGCGCGCACCGACACCTCGTCGGTACCCGCGGGCGGCACCGTCAGCGCGGGCGAGCCCTCTCGCAACTCCGCCTCCAACCGGGCCGCCAGTCCGTCCAGCCGGGCGGCGGCGTCGCGGGCCGCCACCGGATCGAACAGCACACCATTGAAATCCGTACCGCCGCTTGCCATGGCAACCTCCTGAACCGTTAGAGGGTGAGTTCTTTATCGGGTGGTGGCTCCGAAATTTGTTCGGCCGCGCCGACCACCGGCAGCGAGACCCCTTCGATCGGACCGACGACCTCTTCACCGTGTTCGGCATTGACCAGGAAGGTCGGCATATCGCCGCCCGCATCCCCGGCCCCGCGCGCACCGGCCGCACCAGCCCCGCCGTAGGGCATCATGCCCGGGCTGCCCGGGGCCCCTGCCGTGCCGCGCACCGCGGCGGCGGGTTCGACTGCGGCGGAACCACTTCCGGATGCACCGAAGCCGGCGACACCGCTGAGTCCGGCGGCGCGCGGACCGGTCCACGGACTCAGTGGCGTGGCAATCGGTGCCGCGCCGATTCCGCCGACACCGACACCACCGCCGCCGCCCACGCCGCCGCCACCGCCGGTGCGCTCGGCCTCTTCGCGCTCCTTGGCCTCGCGTTCCTGTTCTTGTTTCGCGATGGTGTCGGCCTGCAGTTTCTGGGCCTGTGTCGCGCTCTGGGTCGCCACCTGGGTGAGCGTCTGCGCGCCGGTCTGCGCCATGGTCATCAGCGGGGTGAGCAGCTGCATCACCTGCTGCATCGAGTCGACGCCCTTGGGCGCGTCGGTGACCTTGACCTTCTTGCCCGCCGCGGTCATATTCGCCGAATGCGCGGTCATTTCGATCCGCGTCTTGGTCACCACCGCGACGCCCTCGGTGATCGCCTCCACCGTCGCCGCCGCGATGAACGCTTGGCCACCACCGGTGGCCAGCCACGGCGAGGCCGCGGTGACCGTGGCCATGTACTTGGCAATGACGGCCGCGAGCAATGCGCCACCGGTCGCCACCGAGGTCGCGCCGCCGACCAGCGTCGCCTTCTCATGTCCGCTCTGGGTGGCCAGTTCCGCGCCGTTCTCCGCCGCCTGCCCGGCCTTGTTCGCCGCCTGCATGGCGGCCAGGCCCTGCCACAGCGACATCACGGTCTGCAGTGCCTGGGTGCCGAGCTGGATCGCGGTCTGCGCGGCCTGAGCGGTATCGGAGAGCACCTTGGTCGGATCGGGTCCACCGCCCGCGCTCGCGCCGAGCGTTCCGGTGCCGAATCCGCTTGCCATATCGGTGAGCGGCCGGGCCAGCGCGGCCAGATCGAGCACCGGCAACGGTGGCATTTGCGGCAGCGGCGGCAGGCCGGACAGGTCAGGCAGCGGCCCGAGGCCCATATCCTGCAGAATGTCGTTGACCGGGCGATCCACCAGCGGCGCAAGAGCACTGCCACGCAGCAGGTCGACGATCGACGGATCGAGCGGCGCGTTCATTATCAAACGCCAGCAGCGCCGAATTCGGCGCCGGATGCCGCCTCGGCCGCCTCGTACGCCGCGGCGCCCTGGTGCGCGGTCAGCGCGGTACCCGCGTGCACACCGGCCAATTCGAACACCGAACTCACGTGATTGGCCTGTGCGTAGGCGAAGGCCATCAGGAAGTCCTGGCCGATCAAACCGAAGACCGGCGCGGCCGCCGCAACGGTTGCCACCTGATCGAACGCTCCTGCGGTTGCCACCCCGGTTGCCATCGCTACCGCCGCGTCCCCGTACGCGCGAATCGCATCAGGTGTTGCTACGACATCGCTCATCGTATTCCCCGATCCAGTAATGCAATTGACCGACTCATAGAACCTATCAATCAGGCTGCAATGCCTGAAAGCAAATTTGCACAAACTTAAGGTTCTTGACAAAAGTTCTACGGGGACGGAATGAACGTCGGGTGTCTAGCCGGCAACTTCCTCGTTGAACGCGGTGACCAGTTCGCTACGGCGTTCGAAGGCGCGCCGCACCGCGGCGGCTGCAGTCGCCACCAATGTCGACTCGAACTCGGCTGGCGTCATCGTCGAAACAGCTTGGGAGAACTGCAGATCCAGCAGCGCACCGTTGCCGTCGACCTCGACCGTGATGGAGCCGTCCGGCGCGGTTTCCCGGCCGCGCACCCCGGCCATATCGTCGGTCAGATCCCGAATCCGGTACAGCCGCCGCTGCACGCTGGCCATCAGTTCGTCCATGGTCTCGTACATGCTGAAAGCTCCTCTCGCACAACGGGGACTACTACACCTCGCGCAACCAACTGTCCGGCTCGGTCTCGTACTCCTGCTCCTCGGCAAACTCTTGGCGCGCCACGTCTTCCGCGGTCGGCAAACCGGTCAGCGCCAGCATGTCGGCGGGCACCCCGGCCGCAGCCAACTCCGCCCTGCGCGCCATCCCGGCCCGGTTGGCCGCCTGCTTGCACAGCCGCAATACCTCCGCAGCCAAACCCTGCGGATCCCGCTTCAATTCGGCGGGCTCGATCGAAATACCAAGTGGCAGGCCCTGTTCGGTGGTGCGCACCGAGATCGTGCCGCTGCGGGAGGCCGCGGTCCATTCGATCGGATCCTGCTGCTGATCATTCACGGTGTACCTCCGAATCACCGAAGCCGGTGCGGGTCAGACCCGCTCATCCTTGATCGCGCGGACCACCTCCGCGACGCGCGTATTGATCAGCGCCGTCAGGTGTTTCGCGTCGATGGCGCGCGCGACCGGCGGGGTCTGGTCATCGATCGCATAGCGGCCGTCGTCACGCAGGTCGCGCCATTGCAACCGATGCCGCGTGATCCCACGCGGACCGAAACGCGAACGCCCCTGGATCACATCGATCGTTCCGATGCGCGATATCGGCAGCACCAGGAATTCCGCGGAGCGATCGGCGATCGAATCGTCGAAGGAATCGTGCACCGCGGACCGGCCGAGCGAGTAGTCCAGGCCATCACCCTGGTCCTGGGTTGACAGCACCACATCGGCACGTCGTCCCGGCTCGACCGCAGGCAGCGCACGCACGATCGCACCGGCCAGATCGACGGCATCGCATTCGGTGACGGTGAAACCACCAGAATGCCAATATGTTTCGCCGGACAGCTCGGCGAAGACGTAACCGCGGTCACCACGCCGGACGCCGTGCAGCCGGACCTGAACGTTCGGATTCCACTGGTCTGCGGGGTCGTAGCCCTCCGCGACGATGCGTAGATCCGGGAAGGCCAGCACCTCCAGCACACCGTCGAACGACCGATCGCCGGAGTGCCGCAGCCGCGCCAACGCATCCTGCTGTTCCCGGATGTAGTCCTCGTTCACCCAGGTGCGACAGGTATACACGAACGGCTCCGGCAGGTAGTCCTGCTTCAGCGCCTCCCACTGGGCGATGAATTCCAGATCGGTGAAGTTCCAGGTGCGATTCATTGCTCGACAACGGGTTTGACGACGACCGGCGCGTCGCCGAGCGCGTCCTCGATGTGCTCGACCGAGTCGAGGTAGGAGGCGCGCTTGTGCTCCTTGTTCTGCCCGTGCCCGGCGCCGTGACCCGCGGGGCCCATACCTCCGGGCGAGCCCGGCTGGCCCGCGCTGGCAATGCCGGCCCGGCTCGCCGCCGCGACCCCGGCCGCATCGGCGACCGCGCGCGGGAACAGCTTCGAATTCTGCAGGCTGTTGGGCGAAAGGCTGGCGCCAGCACCGCCGCCCGCACCGCCACCGATACCGCCGCCCTTGCCCGCACCCGCACCGCCGCTGCCCGCCTTGAGCGCATCCTTGCCCAAACCCGATAGCGCCGAAGGCAGACCGGCCAGACCGGCGGACTGCATGTCCTTGGCCGCCGAGGCGGCTGCTTGCTGCGCGGCCTGCGACGCCTGATCCATCGCCTGCTTGGCACCCTGCAAACCTTGGTCCGCAGCCTGTTTCGCCTGATCGGCCGCCTGCTGCGCGGCTTGCTGCGCGCGCTGTTGCGCAGCAGCCTGTTCCTGTTGGACCTGGCGCTGCGCGGCCTCCTGCTGCGCCTGCTGCCGCTGTGCTTCGAGCTGCCGTTGTTGGTCGGCTGCCGTCTTCTGGGCCTGCTCGCTGGCCTGGCGCTGCGCGGCGAGCGCCTGCTGCGCCGCCCGCGACTGGGCGGCCGAGGATCCACCGCCACCGGTACCGCCGCCACCGGTACCGCCGCCACCCCCGCCGGGCCCGGTGTTCTGCTTCCTTTCCGGCGGTGGCGGCGCTGTCGGCTGCACCACCGGGCTCACCGGCTCCACCATCAACGGAATCGCATCGCTGGATGCGTCGAGCCCGGGTACGTACCAGTCCCGGAAGATCCGCTGGGCCAGGTCGACCTGTTCCCGCCCGTACTGGGTTCCGACCTGATCCGGCGGAATAATGGGCGTATTCGCCACCAGCGCATACAGCCAACCCGAGGTGTCCAAGAGATTCCGTGCGATCGTCTTCATGCCGTCGACCATGTTCTGAACGCCGGACGCATAGGCCTGGACCGCACCGGCCGCCTTGAGCGCGGCATCGCTTTTCCAATCGCCCGAGGTCTGCATCGTGGTCATCTGGTTGCCCAGATTCGTAGCGGGCGCCACCAGTTGTTCCGCCATCGATTGCCAGTAACCGGACGCATCTGCGGTGTGGTTCAGGCTGTCGTTCATGGATTTGTGCCAGCTGAAAGCGGTCGGATAGTCCAGGATGCTGGATGGCTCGGCACGGACCGGTGTCTTGTCGCGGCCGTCCTTTTCGTTGGCGTACGCCTTCAGGTCGGCGGGCGGCCCACCATATTTATCGGTCCGTCCGGTCTTCCCGCCCCATTCCGGAATCTTCGTCGATCCGGCGGCGGGCAGGCTCCACGTGCCATGCCGCTCGGCCGAGCGAGTATTCCGGAGCCGATCGAATCCGGAGGTATTCGCCTCCTCGGCAGCGGTGTACAGCTTGCCCGCGGTAATGAACTGCTGCGCCAGATCCTCGAGCAGGGTTTGGTGGCTCTTGGCACGATCCTTCAGATCGCGACCCGCACGTTGGAACTTGCCCTGTAACGCGATGCCGGACGGCAGATTTCCGAACCCGTCGACATTCTCCACGAAATGGGTCCAACCCTCGATGGTGTTGAAGACCTCGTACAGGTCGATGGCGTACCCCGCCAGCGTCTGCAGACTCTTCTGCTTCACCGTCAGATGCTCTGAATCCTTGCCGATGTCGTCTCCGGAGAGCTGCCACGCATTGGGCTTGTCATCAGTCGGTGCCATCGGTCAACTCCTGTCCCGCTCGATGCTGCCTCGACGCGCTCCCCACACCCGACTCGCGTCGCCCCTCATCCACGCAAACACGACTCCGATCATCCCATGACGTGCGTGAACAGCCGGTGTCCTCATCATGAAACGTCCTTGCGCTCTTCGGTATCGACAGCAACGTCGAAGGCTATCTCGACCCGACGGTTCGCAGGCCGGTCCTTTACGAAATCTCGACGTCTATGCCCACTGTGGCGCAGCGTAACTCGCGCGATCGGCCGCGGCGGACGATCGGGAGCCGATCGCCCTAAGGGGCGGTAAAGAATCGGTGTCATTTGCCCTCCGATTGGTCTGGGAGGCGGTGTTCAGTTGAGCCGTCACCGGTCGGGCCGGTGGGCAGGGTTCGGGTTCGACCGCCCAGACTGCTATTCACCTCGGCTATCTGGGTGGCGATATCGCGGCAGTGTGCGCAGTCTTCGAGATGAGCCTGGACCTGGGCATCGGCCCGCTTGCCCAACCCGTTGCGGGCCCATGCGCCGAGGCGTTCGACCGTTGGGCGGCAGGATTCGCTGGGGGCCTCGCTGATATGCATTTGCAGGTAGGCCTGCCGCAGTGCCTCACGAGCCCGAGAAGACAACTGGCTGAAAGCATTCGGGGCGAGACCGAACGACGGCGCCGCATCGCGTGCCTGGATACCCTCGACCTCGGTTTGCCACAGCGCGTTTCGCTGGCGTTCTTGCAGGGTGTCGAATGCCATGGCCGCCATCGACTCTTCCAACTGCCCCACGGCGGTATCGACGAAGGGTTCGCCGGGGTCGACCTGGGTCATATCGTCGGTGAACACCAACCGGCGATCGGCGTGGAGCGGACCGCTGTACACCGTGTTGCGCAGCGTGGTCAGCAGATAGGCGCGGAAGGAGCTATCGGGTCCGCCGCCCTTTCGTATGACGTCCAATACCTTGGTGAACGCTTCGGACACCACATCTTCGACGTCGGCCGGGGAGTGGACGAGACGGCGTGCCTGGGTGCGCGCCGCCCCGGCGTGGCGTTCGAAAAGGTCACCGTAGGCGGTTGTTTCACCGGCGCGGACGGCGGCGATGAGTTCGGCGTCGGTGCGGTCGATCGCGGGATCCGCGCGGTTTCGGGCATATTGTTCCGGCACCCTGTGGTCATGCTCAGGCGGTATCCGGTCCCCGTCCGCCAGCCTGCGGTGTCGATCCGGCGCCGAGCCGTCGCGCTCCGCTACCCTGCGGTCCCCGTCGGACACCCTGCCGTCCCGATCCGGCACCCCGCGGTCCCTATCCGCCGAACCACCGTCCCGATCCGACACCGCGCCGTCCGGTCGATCGGCTTCGTGTCGGGTCGGATCCTGCGCGGTTGTCATGTCCGGTGTCGGTCCGCGCTGCGCGGGCACTCTCCGATGCTGGATGTCCGGACGGTGCCCGTCCTCGTGCGGAACTGGTGCGGCGGTGAGGATTCGGTCGTCACGTACGACGAAACGGCCCGACATCTCGGTGACCGGTGGACCGGATATCGCCGTGCCGTCGACGAACAGCTGAGCGTGGAAGGTGCCCGCGTCGATGTCGAAGGTGAGCAGTGCGTCGCGGAAGCCGATCTTCGAGCGACCGGTTAGCTGGTACCACGCCTTGTAGACACTCTCTTTGGCAGAGAACAACACTCGATCCCAGTGCACGCCGCCGTGCCGGCCGACTTCCGCCAGCCACACCTGCTCCTCGGGTCGGGCGGCGATGCGCATCGCCCCTTCGGACATCGGGCCGTTGTCTTCGGCATCGATGCCGATCGACCGGATGTGCGCCGCATCCGCGACCACCGCGGCGTAGTAGCCCTCCTTGTGGGTGATGGCGCCGACAACTCCTGCTGGCCACAGCGGTTCCCCCTTGGGGCCGCGCAGGATCGGCGTCTCCGGAATGCCGAGACTCTGCAGCGCACGACGTGCCGCCGTCCGGCCATTGGTGGCCTCACGCACCCGGACATCGGCGGTCTTCTCGCTCAGCAGTACCGCGCGCTCTTCGGGCAGTAGCGACGCGGTCGGGTCGTGACCGACGATCTCGGCGGTGTGCAATTCGGCTTCGGGAAGCAGGTTCCCGAGCAAGGCAGGAGCCGGGTCAGTCGCAACCGGGTCGGCAGTAGCCAGGTCGGCAGTAGCCAGGTCGGCAGGAGAGGGGTCGGCAGTAGCCGGGTCGGCAGGAGAGGGGTCAGTCGGAACCCGGTCAGCCGGAACCGGGTCGGCGGTCGCGACGGCTTCGACGTCCGATCCACCGGACGGCGGCTTCTCGACCTCGAACCACACACTCTTTCCGCCCGCTCGGTGCAGATCGACGCCCCATACCGCAGTCGTTTCGTCGAGCAATCCGAGGCCGCGACCGTGCGTGCCGATCTCCAGCGAACCTGATTCCCACGCATCCAGATCGATCTCCAGTGCGTCGACGTCGAAGGTGTCGAACTCGCTCTCCTGCTGCCGCTTCGGCAGCCCGTGGCTGGCATCGTCGACGGCCCCCCTCAGATTCGTGTCATCCAGCCAAATTCGCAGGCGCGCATCGCCTTCCGGCGCATATCTGGCCACATTGGTGACCAGCTCGGAAACCAGGAGCCGCACATCCTCGCGCTTTCCCTCCGGCCAATCGGTGAGTACGTCGACGACGGCACGACGCGCATCGCCCACCCCCTCTTCGACGGCACCGCGCGGCAGGGTCAGGTCCACGATCGGCTCGGGATGCGGCTGCGCATCATGGGATCCGGCCGATTCGAAGAGTTCGAACCACCTCGTTCTCGTCCCATCGCTGTGCAAACGGAAGCCCCAGGCTCCGGACTTCTCGTCGAGCAGTTCGGTGGCGCGGGACTCGGTCGGCGCATCCGGATCGTTGCGTACGGGCAGATCGCGGCTCTGATCGGTCACCTCCACCCGCTCGGTTCGGGTGCCGGGCTCTCCGAGCAGCGAGCGCCGCACCGTCGGACTGTCCGTCGCGGTTCGGGTCAAGGCATCGGTCAGCTCGGCGCTCGACTCGGTCTGCGCGGCGGCATCGGGTGCGACCTGGTCCGCGGCAGGTACGACCAACTCCGAGTGGCGTCCAGGTTCGGTATCCGGTGCTTCGGGAGGATCGTGTGCCGCCGGTCGGTCGGGGCTGCGACCGGATTCCGCACCGGGCGTGGTCTGGCCGACCCGCAGGCCGCCGTCGGGCGGTGTCGCGGTCCGGTCGCCGACATTTTCGACAACCTGTCCGTCACGCCAGACTGCGGCCCAGGTGTCGACGACTTCGGCTCGGGAACCACCGGCCAGCTCCGGCAGCGATACCCGGCGGCCATCGCGACCGGTGAACGATTCCCGGCCCTGTGCGTCCAGGCCGTGGTAGGTGACCTCAACGCCGTCGAGAGTGAAAGTCCATGTGCCGTCGCCATTGTCGCGCACGTAGGTCAGAGTGTAGGCATGCGCGCCGACGCCGTGCTCGTCGACGGTGGCACGCTGCTCGACCACCCACGCCGTGGCACCGGGACCGGCGCCCTCGGCATGGATCAGACCTTCGGCGATGCGCCCGTGTCCGGTGGCCGCGGCATCGGTGCGGAAGCCCTCGAGCTGCGCCCCGTTCAGATGCGGGCGGATCTCATCGATCGACCGTCCGCTGAGATTGCCCGGCTGTGGATCGGGCACGCCCACCACGGGGCCGCGCTGGTCGGCATTGACCTGTCCCAGCGACTCCGGAACGCAGTTGTTCACCCCGGGCTGGAGTGCGTGCGGCGGGTGCAGATCGGTGACGGAGACGCGGCCGGATTCGTCGACCGTGACATGCTCGAACTGGACGTCGACACCCTGTGCGGCCCAGGCGCGGCGCAGATCGGCACCGACAATGTGATCCGGTGCGGCGGACGGCGAGGCCACCACTATCCGGGTGGGATTGCCATAGACCACCGCAACGGCGTCACCGTGGCGATCCCCACCCACGACATCGAGGACGTCACGTGCGGCGACGGTCGCTGCCTCGTGCCGAACCCGTGCTTCGTGCTCGAGGGCGCGCGCATGTGCGGGCATGCGCCGGTCGAGCTCCGCCGACAGCGTCCGCGCCGCGGTGACCTGCTGCTGGGTGCGATCGCGTTCGGTGAAGTACTCGACCATCTCCTCGGGTGTGGTCGGGTTGCGGTTCGCGGCGGCGTCGGCGACCGCAATGCGGCGGTACCGCTCCTGCAGCGCGGCATCGGTCATCTGCGCTGGGGTCAGCCGCTCGGGATCGGGTATCCCGAGTTGTCGCAACGGCTCACAGACCTGATCCAGCGTGGCCGCGGTTTCGCGTGCCGCGGTGGCGATTTCGCGGCCGTAGTCGACGAGCCGGGTAGCCACGTTCGCGCTCGTGGGCACATGCTCGCGGGTCGCGCCCTGCGTCCAGCCCGATGAAGTCCGCGTTGCAGGAGAGCCGGACCCACCCGAACCAGGATGCTGCGCCACCGCCGAATGGCCCGGTGTACCCGCGGAACCGGATTCCTCCGGTACCACCGTCGACTCGGGTACGGATGCACCCGAGGCCGGGGGTTCCCCAGTTGGTGCGGCAGGCGCTTCGGAAGCCTGTGCGGCCGAGGCCGACTCAGGCACCTCTCGAGCCGACGACGAGCCAGCCGACGATGCCCCGGCCGAGGGCGGCGACTCGGGTACCCCAGCAGAGCGCTCGGGTGCGGATGCACCTGAGGCCGCCAGTTCCCCAGTCGGTGCACCCGGCGATTCGGAAGCCTCAGCAGCCGACGGTGACTCGGGAACCTGTACAGCCGACGACTCCGGCAACTCCGGAACCGGGGGCGACCCCGGCAGTTCCACAGTCGGACCGGGCGGCTCGGGCAGCGGACCCTTGGGCGGCTCCGGTAGGGCAGGGCGGTTGCCGCCGGGACCCCGCTCGATGGCGGTGTCGCCCTGGTCGAGGGTGTAGTGGATGGTCGGGAGCTGGCCGTCGCCATTGCTTTCGATGGTGACGTCGAGGGTTTGGTGGCCGGGGTTGCCGGTGACCTTCGCGGAGACGTGGACGCCGCCGCGGGCCAGACCATGGTCACCGGTGTGGGATTGGGTGGCTTGCTTGGTGAGTCGCCGGACCTCCGTTTGCGCCTCGGCGATCTTGCCCTCCGGCCAGCCGTGCATGATTTCGCGGAGTTGCCCGGTGATGTGGGAGTGGCCTTGGCGGCCGTAGTACAGGGTGGTGCCGAAGCGGCGGGTCAGCCCGGCGCCGGGCGCGTGCGGATTCAGTTCGGGAGTGAAGCCGACGGTGAGCGGGCGACGGCCGGTCAGCTTGCCCCACAGGCTGCGTTCGGCGCGATCTCCGGTCAGCTGCGGGCGGTTGGCGTCCCAGTCGTATCCGGCCTTCTTCGCCACCTGGTGCGCCTGCTCGGAGGTGGCCTCGGGATGGCTGGCCAGATGCTGGCCTTCGGCCAGTGCCGCCTCTAGCCCGATTATGTCCTCCCGCAGCGGTTTCCCGTTGATCAGCCGGTGCCACATTTCGGCAACGTCGGCAATCCGGTTCAACTCCGAATTCCGCATCAAATGGTCGCGAACCGTTCGCAGATTCGCGACGATCTCCGGCTCCGGCCGCACATTGCCGCCGGCATCACGCAACCAGGTCGAACCATCGGAATGCCGCGGCAGCAGCGCACCATCCGGATCCCGCACCCATTCCTTGCCCTTACCGCGCACCCAACGCTTCGGATCACCGCCGGAATAGCGATCGGGATGTTGGGCGGCCTGCTCGGCGATCCGATGCACAAAACTGTCGTGCTCGTCCACCCGATTGCGCTCGAACCGGTCGTACTCGCCCTCGGTCCATTCCTGAATCCGTTCGCGCGCCTGCTCATTCGCCCGCCAGCGTTCCCGCAGCGACTCGGCGATATCCACGCTCTCGCCGGTGTAGGGACGCTGCACGCTGCCGTCGAGATGGCCGGAGGCCGTGCCGGGCGGCGGGGTCGCGATCTCACGGCGGTGTAGCGGCTGTGGATCGGGTTGCGCGTCATCGAACCACGCGTGCGTGCGGGTGCCCCGGATCACCGGAACAAGATGGATCCAGCGCCCGCCGCGCACCGCCGGAATCCACTTCGTGACACCGTCCAGCGCGAACGCGATGCGCGGATGCCGCCGCACGAAATCGGCCGACAATGGCACCTGTACCGATTTGCCGTGTGCGGTATTGGCGGGCAACCACTTGGTGGCGCTCAATATGGCGCGGCCGATCCACGGCCGATTCTGGATGAGATTGTGCACCCACGGATGGGTCGGAATCCGGTCGAGAATGCCCAGGCTCAGAATCCGCACGTGGAACAGATCCATACCCACCGGGGACTGCCACGCGTCCACGCCTTCCGGGACGGAGAATACGGTCTTCGAGAACGGCAGGTTCTCCGGAAATATGAATTCCGGATATTCTCCCGGCGCGAAATCGTGAAAGGGCGCCATGATTTCGTCGAATACCGGGATCATCGACACCTTGAACAGGAACGGCGGCTGCGGATCGGTCCACTTCGCCGGATACCTGGCCTTGCTGCCGGACTTCTCGACCGCACCCGCATCCGTCGAGGGCAGCCGCTGGACCTCCTGGAATCGTCCGTGCTCGTCGACAACGACCCGAATGAACTGCACATCAAGTGGCAGTGTCGCCGACTTCGCCAGTCCGAGCACCAGATTCAGATCCGTACCCGGCCGCAGTGCCTGCTGCAACGCCTGCCGGTACTCGGCGGGCGAGGTGCCCGTGCCGAGCACGACAATGCGCTCATACGGAAACAGGGTCGACGGCCGTGTCGCGGGCACCACCCCGACGCGATCCGAAATCGGTAGCAACTCGAGGGCATTGAGGGCGAGCAGGTTTGCGCGCTGTTCGGCGAACCGTGTCAGTTCGGCACCCGCCCGGTCCACCGCGGCGAGTGTGTCGCGCAGCGCGACGAACGCCGGTGGACTGCTCGGCGACGCTTCGCGATAGCTGGGGCGCAACTGCGCCGGATCGGCCGCCCCGAATCGATCGGCGAGCCGCTGGCGCGCATCCGTCGCATTGTCGACGGCCTCGACCAACGCCGGATGGCGATCGAGTAGCTCCTGTTGGCGGCGGGTCAGATCGGCGTGCGCTTCATCGAGTCGATCTAGTTCGAATTGTGCACGCACGAGAGCTTTTTCGGCGCTCCGCACATGCTTCTGGTCGGCGGGAACGACCTCGGTCCCCGGCTGCCCGGATTCGAGCTCGCGCAGGCCACTGTCCAGTTCGCGCACTGCCTCGCGACCTATATCGCGCTGCTCCTCGGCGACCCGAAGGAAATCCCGAACCTGTTGCTGAGCCGCGTCCGACCGGTCCCGATCCTGGATCGCACCGTCGAGCAGATCGAGTTGTTCGACATCGCGCTGGAACTCGCGGACCTCGTCGGCGCCGCCGAGCGCATCGGTCAACTGGTTATCCAGTTGCCGGAGGTGCTCCTGCACCGCCTCGCGCGCATCGGCCAGCTCGGTCAGCTCCAGCCGAATACCCCTGACCCGCAGGCTATTCGCCCGGCTGTGCAGTTGATCGGCGTGCTCTTGCTGCTCGCGCGCCCGGTCCTGCAATTCTTGCGCCCGCTGCTGGTCACCGGCGGTGCGGGCCAGGTCGGCCTCGGCCTGCAGGCGGGTCGCCTCGGTGCGCGCACGCGACTCGGCGGTGAACACATCCCGGAAGTCATTGCGCGACTGTTGGATTTCGGCGCGTCGCGGAGGCGGCGACTCCGCTTCTCCGGTCGAAGCGTGCTCGCCCGATGCCACGGGCGGACTGTGGGCGGTCGGTTCCTCGGGACCGCGCCCGGCACTGTGTTCATCCGATGCGCCGACGCGCAGATTCCCCTCCGGCGCCGCCACGGTACGGTCGCCGACATTCTCGACAACGTGTCCGTCGCGCCACACCGCGGCCCAGGTCGCCGCGGTTTCCTCGCGTGAGCCATTGGTCAACTCGGCCAGCGATATCCGATCGCCATCGGCTGTGACGAACCATTCCCGGCCACCGTCGTCGAGTCCGGTATAGGTGACCTCGACACCGTCGACCTTGAAAAGGTAAGTGCCGTCGCCGTTATCCCGGACATAGGTCACCGCGTACGCATGCGCGCCGACGCCGTGCTCGTCCACCGTCGTGCGCTGATCGAGCACCCAGGCCGTCGCACCCTCGCCAGCACCCTCGGCGTGTATCAGCCCCTCGGCGAGGCGCCCGTGCCCGGTCGAATCCGCGTCGGTGGCAAAGCCTTCCAGTTCGGCTCCGCGCAGATGCGGCTGCACCTCGCGCATCGGCATACCCGCCGGATCGTCTGCCGGATGGTCGGGCACATCGACGACACCGCCACCGTCCTCGCGCCGCTGATCCGCATTGACCTGCCCCAGCGACACCGGCACACAATTGTTCACGGCCGAACCAGCGAGCGCCGCCGCCGCACCACCCGCGGCGATCGCACCGGACGGCACCGCCGGCAAAGCCCGCTGGCTGCTGCCGTCGGATTCCTCCAGGGTGTAGCGCCGGAGACCGACTTGCCTTCCGTCGCCGTCGGTTTCGACCTTGATCACCAGCCGCTGCTGCCCCGGCTCGCCGCTCACCTGCCCCGAGACATGGACGCCGCCGCGCGCCAATCCGTGGTCACCGCGATACGATCTGGTCGCCGCATGGGCGAGCTCGGCCACCTCGGCCTGTGCCCGGGCGATCTTGGCCGCGGGCCAGCCGCGCATGATGTCGCCGAGCTGCCCGCGCACCTGTCCGAAATCGCCGAAATGCCGACCGTAGTACAGGGTCGTGCCGAACCTGCGGGTGCGCGCCGGATCCGGTGCGTACGGGTCGAGCTCGGTCGTGGCCCCGACGCTGAGGGGTCGGCGACCGGTCAGTTTCGCGGGGAGGCTGCGCTCGGCCCGATCGCCGGTCAGCTGCGGACGGTTGCTGTCCCAGTCGTATCCGGCCTTCTTCGCCGCCTGATGTGCCTCGTGCCCGGTCGCCTCGGGATGGGCGGCCAGATGGTTCGCCTCGACCAATGCCGCCTCGAGGCCGATCACGTCCTCCCGCAATGGCTTTCCATCGATCAACCGGTTCCACAGTTCCGCCACGTCGGGAATCCGGTTCAGCTCCGAATTGCGCATCAGATAGTCGCGGGCCCGCTGCAGATCCGCCGCGATCTGCGCGCGCGGCCGGACATTGCCCTCGGCATCACGCAACCAGGTCGAGCCGTCGGCATGTCTGGGCAATAGCGAACCATCCGGATCCCGGACCCATTCATTGCTCTTACCGCGCACCCACCGTTTCGGATCACCGCCGGAATACCGGTCGGGATGCGCGGCGGCCTGGTCCGCGATCCGATGGACGAGACTGTCGCCCGCCTCGGCCCGGTCGCGCTCGAATCGGTCGTACTCGCCATCGGTCCATTCCTGAATCCGCTCGCGCGCCTGCTCATTCGCCCGCCAGCGCTGCGCGAGCGATTCGGGGATCTCCACACTCTCGCCGGTGTAGGGACGGGTGACGCCGCCGTCGAGATGCTGCGCCTCCGGACTGAACGCTGGCTTCGCCAGATCGGCGCGATGCAGCGGTGCCGGATCTTTCCGCAGCGCCGGATCGTTCCGCGCATCGTCGAACCACGCATGCGTGCGCGTACCCCGGATCATCGGCACCAGTTGAATCCACCGGCCCTCGCGCACACTGGGGATCCATTGCTCGACACTGCCCAAGGCGAAGGCGATCCGCGGATGTCTGTTCACGAAATCCACCGATAGCGGCACGTGCACCGACCGGCCGTGGGCGGTATTGGCGGGCAGCCACTTGGTGGCACCCAGTATCGCGTTGCCGATCCACGGGCGGTTCTTCACGAACCGACGAACCCACGGATGATCCGGGATCCGATCGAGAATGCCCAGGCTCAGAATCCGCGCGTGGAACAGGTCCATGCCCACATCGGACTGGAAGGTGTGCACGCCCTCGGGCACGTTGTAGACCGTCTTCGAGAAGGGCAGATTCTGCGGAAAGAGGAAGGCGGGTACCTCGCCCGGCTCGAAGTGGTGGAAGGGCGCCATGATCTTGTCGAAAACCGGAATCATCGACACCTTGAACAGGAACGGCGGCTGCGGCTCGGTCCACTTCGTCTTCTCCCAGTTCCGCGCATGCTTCTTCGGATCCGGCCACGCGCCCGACTTCTCCAGCGCCGTCGGTGTGGTCGATGCCAATGCCTGCCCCGGCGCGTCCGGCTCGGCCACCTCGATGCGCACGAACTCCACCTGGAACGGCAGTTTGTCCGACTGGGCCAGGCGCAGCACCAGTTCCAGATCCGTACCGGGCCGCAGGGTGGTCTGTAATGCCTGCCGGTAGCCAGCGGGCGAGGTATCGGTTCCGACCACCACAATGCGCTGATCCGGGAAAGCCCTGGACGGCTCGGCCGCTGGCGCGACGCCGACGCGATCCGAAATCGGCAGCAGCCCCATATCGTCGAGTGCCCGCAGGCCCAGCTGACCGTCGGCCAGCCGGGCCGCCTCATCCTGGGCCCGGCCCAAGCGGTCCAACGCATCGCGCAGCGAATGCACCAGTTCCGTGCCGGGCGAGGGGACCCCGCGATAGGACGGATGCAGCTGTTGCGGATCCGGCACGTCGAAGGTGGCGGCCACCCGATCGCGCGCCTGCGTTGCCGCTTCGATCTCGCCGGTCAGCGCATCGTGCCGCTGGACCAGATCGCCGTGCCGATGCTCCAGTTCGCCGTAGACGCCCTGCAGCCAATCGATTCTGGCCTGGGCACGGGCCAGCGCGGGTCCGGTCGCGCGAGCGAGTTCGCCGCGTTCCAGCGGGGTCAAGGCCGTGCCCGGTGCGTCGGCCGCCCGGACCTGCGCCTCCAGTTCCCGCACGGCGGTCCGGCCGGTCTCCAACTGTTCCCCGATGGGCTCCAGCTGGTTTCGCAGTTCCCGCCGGGCACCGTCCACCCGGTCCCGCTCCTGGGTGGCGGCCTCGACGCGGTCGATCAGCTCGAGGTCGGTGCTGAATTGCCGTACCTGCTCCTGGTCACCGATGGCACCGGTCAACTGCTCGTCCAGTTCCCGGATCCGGGTCTGTACCGCCTCCTGTTGTACGGCGAGTTTGGCCTGTTCGGATTCGACCACCCTGGCGCGCAACAGATCTGCCTGCGTCCCGGCCGCATCCGCCCGGTCATCCAGCCGCCGCACCCGCTCGTCGAGTTCTCGGGCCCGATCGTGCAGACCGTCCTCGCGCGCCTGTCGTGCCTGCTCGCGCAGCCGCGTCGATTCGGCACGTGCGCGCGCCTCCTCGGTGGCCGCATGGCGATATTCGGCGTGCAGCGTACGGACCTCGGCCCGCGGCTCGGGAGTGGCGCCCATCATCAGGTCCCCGGACAAGCGGGGCGCATTCGGGTTGCCGAGGCCGCTGACCACCTCACCGGCACGGACAATGACGGCCTCGGTGGCCTCCGCATCCGCTCGGGTCGCGCCACCCGCCACTTCCGCCAGCGATTGCGGCGCGTGACCCGGCAGTGGTCTACCCTTCTCATCCGCCGCGATGAACCACTCCCGGCCCTGCGCATCGGTCTCGGTGTGGACCGCGGACTTGCCATTGACCTCGAAGTGGTTGTCCCCCTTGTAGGTCAGCGTGTAGACGTGCCCCTGCGCACCGCCCGCATTGACCTTGGCGCGCTGCTCCGCGATCAGCGCGCTCGCGCCCTTGCCCGCCCGCATCGTCGCATCGACGATCTGCGCATGGCCGGACGAGGAACGGTCCGGAGCGAATCCCTCGAATTTGCCAAGCGGAATCGCCCGCTGCACTTCGTGCAGCGGCACCCCGGCCAGACTCCGCTGCTGCGGCGCTGGCCCATCGGCCACCGGGCCCTGTGCCTGTTCGAGATGACGGAACGCCTCCGGGACACAGCTGTTGACCGCCGATTCCTGTGTCGTGCGCTGTTCGGGAACTCGGAACGACTCCTCGCCGCCGACCGGTGCCGGATGCGCCCGAGCCGGTTCAGCCATCGCGGGCCGATCGGCGACGTAGGCATGACTGCCATCGGATTCGGTCGAGACGACGGCGGATTCGCCATCGACGCGACCGGGCTGCGGATCGACCTGGCGCGGAGCCGGATCGTCCGGCGGGCGTGGCGGCGAAGCATCGAGGACGGCATCATCACCGCGGCGCTCCGAAACCGCTGGAGCACTCTGCTCAGCCACCCGCGCGTCCGGAGCACCCGGGTCCGGTGCGCTTCGTGCGGGCGAATCGCCGACCGGCACGTCGGGGCGACGCTGTTCCGGTACACGTGGTTCGGCCGCGCCATCACCATGTTCCGCGGGCCGAGCACGCGCACCGTCGTCGGATGCTGCGGGCGCCCGCTGCTCCGGGACACGGGCCTCGGACTCGACGCCGTGCCGTGCCTCGCCGTTGACCTGATTCGATGCAGCGGCCCTATCCTGTTGTCCGGCCACCAGATTCGGATCGCCGCTGGTGTTCTCGGAGGCGGCGATACCGGCGCGGGACTTCTCGGGAGCCCCGGTCCCGCCGCGCTGCACACCACCGCGGTCCGACTGTCCTTGTCCGGCAGGCCTTTCCGGCGTCGCAGGCGGGCGCGCACTGCCGTCGCCGGCTCCGGCCGCCCGCGCACCCGAATCCGCCGTTCGGGCAGTACCTTCCGTGGGCGTATGGGCACCCGACCCAGTTGACTGTGCTCCCGAACCTGCCGTCCTGGCCGCACTCTCGGCGGGTGTCGCGCCGGTGCCGCCGCCATGGCCGCTGGTAGCGGTGCTGCTCGCCAATTCGACACCCTGCTGATGCAGTTCCCGCAGCCTAGCAACATGCTGATCGCTGTATTGGTCATTCCGCTCACCGGCATTGGCCTGCGCCTTGATGTCGGTAGCTTCATAGATGATGGCGTCACGCTGCGCACTAGGCGGGGTTGTGTCGGGATGGGTTAGTCTGCTGACCTGTCTAAAGAGTTTCTTTCCTTCCGCGCTGGTCTCCGGGGTCACCACCGCGGGCTTGCCCGTGTGACCATCGGCCGCATGGGATGCCGTGCCTGCGCCGCTTACTTCCGCACGACCCATCCGCGCGCCGCCCAGCGCGCCCATGCCGAAACCCGCGGCGAGCATCTGTGGACTGAACTTCGCATTGGGGTCCACCGCGGCCATGGCCCCGTACATCCCGACGGCACCCGCGGCACCGCTGACCAAACCGGTGGCCAGACCCATGGTTCTCGGCGATACCGCCGCCCTGGCCACCGGATTGGCACTGGCCGCCATCCGCTGTCCGAGGTCCGATGACACCGCCTTGCCCAGCCCCTTGGATAGACCGAGGCCAGCCGCCCGTCCGGCCATCCCGCCCGCACCCCAGGTCAGCGCACTGGTCCCGACCTGTCCCCAATCGATCGGGCCGCCCGGATCGGAGATGAACTGGATCCCGAGATCGGCCATGGCACCGTGCATACCGGCCTTGGCCCCGGCCCCGGCCAGGCGCGCACCGCCGACCGCGGCCTTGCGGGCCAGCGAATCACCGGCCCACTTATCCATCTGCAAGCCGATCTTCTTGAGATAGGGCTTCAGCAGATTCCGCAGACCTGCCTTCGCCGCCTCCTCCGCCGCGAGTTCGGCCGCCTCCCGCTCGCCCAGGGCGAGGACTTCCCGGGAGATCACCAACTCCACCGATGCGGCCCCCATACCGAAGGGCCACAGCTCCACGATCAAAGCGATGGCCGAATAGGCCGTCATTCCGGCGAATAGCGCCGACCACATCTGGTCCTGGTAGAGGCCCTTCATGCCGTCGTGGGTGTAGTCGCCGAGATTCTCCAGTCCTGCAGCCACATTCGGCACCGAATTGTCACCGGTGAACTGCTTGTCGAACTCCTTCTTCATCTCGGCGGAGCCGTCGCCGCCCTCGTAATGTTTCAGTGCGGCATCGGTGGCGGCCTTCAACTCGTGCTCGAGCTTCCGCATTTCCTCCGCGGCCCATTTCCAGACCTCGCTGAGATCGTGCATGGGCGTCACGTGGCCGTTCGGATACGTCATGCCGAAATTCAGCGCAGTGAGAATCCAACTCGGAATCCAGCTCCACAGCGGAGTGATATCGATGAACATCTAACGCCCCCTATATCGAGCTCACCAGCCCGACTCGGACACACCCGACTGTCTCTGGGGGGAACGTGCATGGTCCCACGGTGTCACATCGGTGAACACCATGGGCGGGTCGGCATCTGTGGCTTCCGCGCTACGGCGTGCGGAGGGCGGCGCGCTCGATACTTCGGGCCGGGCGGGCAGCATCTCGCGCAGATCGGGTAGTCCGGGGACGAACTCGGATAGCTTCGGTAGTCGCGCGGTCTGGGCGCGCATTTCATCGACCATCTCGCTCGTGCGCCGTTGGATCTGGGCCGCGGCGTCCTGTCCGGCCGTGGTAATGGCGGCGGCCAACTCGGCGTAACTCAAATCCGATACGTCATCGGTGAAGCGAGTCTGGATGACCACATTATTGGCATTGACCACCACGGCGACTCGTTTGCCCGCCGCATAGCCGGTCGCGGTGAGCAGAGCCTGCTTCTCCTGAGCTCGCGCAATGGATTCGACGCCCATCCGCATCATCTCCATCAGATCGGTAAATTGCCCGATCGAAATGTCGTCAGCCATCGAATCCTCCTAGCTCACCCCGGTACCCGACTACCCCAGTTCGGACTTCGCGCCGTCGGCGTCAGATGTTCTCGAAGTCGTCGTGGCCCGCATGATCGGTATCGGTCAGCAGCACGCCGCTGTCGGTCACGCCCTGCGAATAGTTCTGCAGTGTCTCGATTTGTGCCTTCAATACGCCGATCAGATTGTCGTGCGACGACTCGTAGCCGTTTTCTCCGGTGGCGAAATTCGGGCCGCGACCGTTGGTCCCCCAACTGCCCCAGTTCGACGTATTCACCGCATCCAGCCGCGAGACGATCGTCTGGATCTTGACGGCGACTTCGGCGAGATCCGCCGACGGTTTGTTCAACCCGGACGGGGTCGCCCGGAAGCCCTCACTCATCTCGAACCCTCCTCCGAACCTGTGCTATAGCGCAATTCGATCACTGCATGGACGTCTGCCGTCCAAAATATGAAGTCCCGGCATACCGTCGGCGACCGGCTCCGGCCGACGCCCAACGGCACGAACATGATTCGGCCGCGACACCACCGCTCCGGCCGCCGTCAGCTGACGCATGGCGGCATCGATATCGGCATCGTCTCCGAAGGTGTCGACCACCAATTCGCGGGTGATCTCGCCGCGTTCGACGGCAGTCAGCAAGCGCGCCACCGCGGTTCGCGGCCTGGGGCCCGGATCCGCCGACAGCAACCGGGCCACCGCCTCGATCGCGGTGTGGGTGTTCCAGATCTCCGGCATCGCCGCACCGCACTGCTGCACCGACGGTGATTCCCCGCAGCACCAGCGGTGGCCGTCCCACCAGAAGCAGAACGACAGCAGGCCGACCGCCGCGCGCGGGCTCAGCACCGCGTTCGTCACCCAATCCGGCGCCCCCGCATAGAGATTCGGCAGATCGACGCCGCCGTTGTACGCCGCGTTCAAGGCCGGTGCGTTCCATACGCCGCCCGACAGCACGGCGCGGCCGCCCGGCACGGTGTACAGCGTGGAGCCGCTGCTGCCGGTGCCCGCGCTCTCGAACCAGCCGTTCGTGGCCACCATGCGCGGACCGCGGTCGGACGATACGGCGACGTGTGCCGCCGAAATCATCGCCCACCTGGCCCACAGCTGCGGAAACCGCGGAAGCTCCGGGTCCACCGGCCGGGCCGTGACCCCGCGGGCGCGGTCGGCGATAACCGCCGCGGCGGCCCGGCGCGGACGGCGGCACTGCCGCTCGGCGTGCCCCATATAGGCCGCGAGCCAGACCGGTAGGCGCGGACGCGGATGGGCCGCCACATCGGCGCGATAGGCCTCGGGACGGAAGAGCTGATCGGCGGGGAACGGCTCATCGCCGTAGTCGTAGTCGACCCCGATATCACCGGATGCGTTGGCCCACAACAGCAGTCGCCACCACGGCTCGGCACCGGATTCGGCGAGCTCGGTGCGGTACCGGCGCACGAGTGCCAGCACCGGCTCCGGCACTTCGAGGCGTGTCACGCGCAGCGGACCGGCGAATTCGACGCGCGCCGATTCGACGGTCACGGTCAGTGCGAAGACCGCATCCAACCGCCGCCAGCCGGGTGGGCCCAGTTCGGCCAACTCGTCGGCGATGTGCGAGATCAAGGTCTCGGCCGGGTCGACGACGACGGTGTCCGCGACGCCGATCTGTCCGTTGCGCCCACTCGTCATCCGACCATCACCCCCCACGGAATCGCTACGCGCTGTTTGCTTCACTGCTCTCGTCCCTGTTACACCACAACCGATTCGGATCGCCTGTTTCGGGCGTTCGGCACTAGTCGCCACCGGTCCTATTTCCGATGGTGGCACGCGGATCGGCAGTCGTATCCCGATACCGCCGACGACTAGCTAAAGGGATTGTTAAGAATTCGAACCGGCCTCCGACCAGGGCATCTGCCGCCTCGGCGGTCGAATTATCCGGCGTCGAAATCCGATCGAAGTTTTTTCCTAAGGGACCGTTAGAACATCGGCCGACCCCTGGCAATGCGCTGTGACTGCGCTCACAGTCGCCATTACTACGCCGGTAAGTGCGGCGCCAGAAGGAGATTCACAATGACTACGACACAACCCGTGGGCGAGCGCAGGGTCATCGCCAACGTGCTGCGTGGCTCGCTCGGCAATCTCGCCGAGTGGTACGACTGGTATGTCTACGCCGCGTTCAGCGTGTACTTCGCACACAGTTTCTTCCCCAAGGGCGATTCCACCGCACAGCTACTCAACTCGGCGGCCGTCTTCGCGGTCGGCTTCCTGATGCGTCCGATCGGCGGCTGGATGCTGGGCCGCTACGCCGACCGCTTCGGACGCCGTGCGGCACTGACCCTCTCGGTGACGGTGATGGCCGCGGGTTCGCTGCTGATCGCGTGCACGCCCGGCTATCAGACGATCGGCCTGGCCGCCCCGGTGCTGCTGGTGCTGGCGCGGCTGTTGCAGGGGCTGTCCCTCGGCGGTGAATACGCCACCAGCGCAACGTATCTGTCCGAAGTGGCATCGCCGGGTAAGCGCGGGTTCTATTCGAGCTTCCAGTACGTCACGCTGGTCGCGGGTCAGCTGGTCGCACTCGGCGTGCAGATCGTGCTGCAGCACATTCTCAGCGACGCGCAGATGAACAACTGGGGCTGGCGCATTCCCTTCCTGATCGGCGCGGGCGGTGCCCTGCTGATCATGTGGCTGCGGCGCAGCATGGACGAATCCGAACAGTTCCGGGCCGAATCCGATCGCTCGGCCCGCGGCTCGCTGCGCGTGCTCGCGCAGTATCCGCGCGAATGTCTGATCGTTTGCGGGCTCACCCTCGGCGGCACCGTCGCGTTCTACACCTACACGACCTACATGCAGAAATTCATGATCAATACCGCGCATATCTCCAAGCCGACCGCAGCCTGGATCAACTTCATCGCACTGTTGGTCTTCGTGGTGCTGCAGCCGCTGGCCGGAGCACTGTCCGACCGCATCGGACGGCGCAAGCTGCTGATCTTCTTCGGCATTGCCGGAACCTTGCTGACCGTGCCGATCATGACCGTGCTCGCGCACACCCGCAATCCGATCGGCGCATTCGGACTGATGATGCTGGCCCTGGTGATCATCACCGGCTACACCTCGATCAATGCGATCGTGAAGGCCGAACTCTTCCCGACCCGGATCCGGGCGCTCGGCGTCGGCCTGCCCTATGCGCTGACCGTGGCGATCTTCGGCGGCACCGCGGAAACCATCGCGCTCGCATTGAAGAAGGCCGATCACGAATCGCTGTATTTCTGGTACGTCGCGGCCTGTATCGCGATCTCGCTGACGATCTACTACTTCATGCGCGAGACCTCGAAGAACTCCGCGATCGAGGCCGAGGCCGAGACCGGCGCCGAGGTGACCGTCCATTGAGGATGGCAATGCGCAAACGCCTGCGCGCCGAACCTTCGCTTTGCAAGGATCGGCGCGTGCGGCTTGTGCTGGTGGAAGACGATGACGGGGTGGGCGACGCGCTACAAGCCGCGCTCACCGCCCGCGGTTACGTCGTCGACCGCAAGCGCCGCGGCGCGGACCTACTGCGCACACACCGTGATTACGACGCGGTGATCCTCGATCTCGGACTGCCCGATATGGACGGTCTGGAGGTTTTGCGACGACTGCGCGAGGTCAGCTCGGTGCCGGTGTTGATCCTCACCGCACGGGCCGGGGAGCGCACCATTGTGCTCGCGCTGCGCTCCGGTGCGGACGACTATCTGGTGAAACCGCCGCGCATCGCGGAGCTGGTCGCGCGACTGGAGACGGTCACCCGGCGCGTCGTCATCCACACCTCCCCCGTCGAGGCGGTCGTTTCCCAGGATGTGCGAGTCGACCTGATGGCCCGGCAGGTCGAAGTGGCCGGTGTGCCGATCATGCTCACCCACAAGGAGTTCCAGCTGGTCCGGATCCTGGCGGAGCGACCGGACACCGCCGTGAGCCGCCAAGAGCTGATGGACCGCATCTGGGGCGATTCGTCGGCCTCGGTATCGCGTGCGTTGGATGTGCACATGGCGGGGCTGCGCGCGAAACTCGATCGCCCCGGTCTGATCACCACCATCCGTGGCTTCGGCTATCGCTGGAGCACCGATGGTGGCCCTCAGGCCTGAACGGATCCGTGCCGCTGCTGGAAGCGCTGCTCGAACTCGGCGGCATAGACCGACGGCGCGACCGATGACGAAGACTGTTCCAGCACACCGTCATCGGCGACATAGAAGATCGCCCGGCCGATCGAGATCTCACCGGGTTCGGTCGGCACGTACACCATCCAGCCGACACTGATCCGGTCCGCGCGCAGATTCTCCAGCGGATAGCCGGTGGTATCCATATTCTGGTCCAAAATGTACTGCCGGACCTGCACCATCGCGGCGTCCCGCGAAATCGGCTGCGGCAGTGTGATCGTCACACCGGCCAGCGTGAGCTGGTAGAGGGCGCTATCGATATCGAAGGTGCCATCGTCGCCGAAGACCTCGACGAGCGTATCGCGGGTGACAACGCCGATTTCCGCGGCCGACACCAGGTTGGCCACCGCCGCGCGCTGCCCATCGGTCGGCTCGTCGGCCACCAATCCGGCGACCACACCGGCCACGGTATCGGAGGTCCAGATGCCGGGCACCGCATCGCTGAGCGCCACCGCGGACGGCGAGTCACCGCGATACCACCTGCCGCCGTCCCACCAATAGCAGAACGACAACAGCCCGCTGGCCGCACGGGGATTCAGCACCGGATTGGCGATCCACTCCGGCGCACCGGCGTACAGCCGCGGCATCGGCGCACCGGCGTTGTAGACGGCATCGAGTTCGGGCGCGTTCCACACGCCACCGGACAGTACGGCGCGACCGCCCGGCAACGCATACAGCGTCGACCCGCTGCGTTTGGCCCCTTCGAACCAGCCGAGTGCAGGCAAAACCCTTGGCCCCCACTGAGATCCGGCGGCGACGAAGGCGGCCGCGATGACCGCCCAGCGGGCCGACATCACCGGGAAGGCCGGAAAGTCCTGCTCCGACAGCACCGGCCGCACACCAGCTTCCCGGTCCGCGCGCGCCTGGACGGCCGCGATGAGCGCCGGGCGCGACTGCCGGTCAGCGTGGCCGACATACGCCGCCAGCCATACCGGCAGAGTTTGGCGTGGATACGCCTGCAGATCCGCGGCGTAGACCTCGGGCGGGAACAGGTGGTCGTCCGGGAAGGGCTCGTCGCCGTAGTCGTAGTCGACCTCGATCTCGCCGGTGCTCGCCAAGTTGATCAGCAGCCGCCACCAGGGGCCGTCGCTCAGTTGGGCCGCGAGGTGCCGCTGTTCCCGAACCAGTGTGAGCACCTCGGGAGCGGGCTGGGCACGGGCCTCGCGCTGCTCGTCGTCGGCGAAGGTGACCAGCGCGAATTCGGCGGCGGTCGTTATGACGAAGATGGCGTCGAGGCGGCGCCAGCCCTGCGGGCCACCGGAGGCGAGTGCGCGGGCGATGCGGTGGATGAGTTGTTTGGCCTGTTCGGCCACGTCGACCGGGGGTTCGTCGAGGGTGAAGCCGATATCGGGGGCGTCCTCGTCGCCGGGGTCGTCTTCGCCGGGGGTGTCTTCCGTGCGGTCGTTGTCGGTGGCTTCGAAGGCCTTCATGAACTCGGCCATGAATTCCGCGTCGCCGGAAGCGTCGGGTACGGCCTGCTCGAGGTTCGGCTCGTTCGCCTGGTTGTCGTTCGCCCGGTTGTCGGGGGCCTCGCCGTCAGGTGTGGTCACGTCGCCGCAATCTCCCTCATCTGCGCACCGCGCGCCGTGGATCGCACAGTGCCCGAGCAATTACCGTTCCTATCCTGGCACAGCGCCGCGACACGCGATTCCGGAAAGCCCGGGGCTTAACCGATCCTGAAGGTAGAGCTTTGGAAGCAAATGCGGCGCGGTCGAATTCGCCCGCCGACGCACCGCCGACAAACGCGTACGACTCGCCGGGCGTGACGACCAGCGCCGGTCTGGTGGGGTTCTCGGGCCATTGATCGGCGCGCTCGACGAGGCCGGGGAAGTCGCCGAGGGAGTCTTCGGATTCAGCGGCGCAGCGTGGTCTCCTGCTCCATGCGCGAGAGCTTGTCTGGGTTGCGGACCGAGTAGAGTCCGGTGATGAGGCCGTCGTCAACACGTACCGCAATGACGGTATCGATCTCGCCGGCAAGGCGAAGGACCAGCGCCGGGTAGCCGTTGATCTGCGCCGGTTCGGCAGTCATCTCGCGGCCGATCCTGGGCAGGCTGACCGCGAGTAGGTCGGCCACCAGTCCGGCGCCCGTGATGGGTTGCGGTGCGGCCTGTTTTATGCCGCCACCGTCGCCCAGGAACACGACATCCGGTGCGAGCCGGTCGAGCAAGCCCTGCACGTCGCCGGTTTCGATCGCGTGCTGGAATGCCTCGATCACGTCTCGGGTCTCGGCAGGAGACACCACCCCGCGCGGGCGGCGCGCGGCGACGTGTGCCCTTGCGCGGTGGGTGATTTGGCGGACCGCGGCAGGGGTCTTGTCGACGGCTTCGGCGATCTCGTCGTATCCCAGGTCGAACACCTCGCGCAGCACGAACACCGCCCGCTCGGTGGGCGCGAGGGTCTCGAGTACCAGCAGCATCGCCATCGACACGTTCTCGGCCAACTCCACATCCTCGGCGACGTCGGGGGCGGTCAGCAGTGGTTCGGGCAGCCAGGGACCCACGTAGGACTCCTTGCGGCGGCCGAGCGTGCGCAGCCGCATGAGCGCTTGGCGGGTGGTGATCCGTACCAGATAGGCGCGTTGGTCCTGCACAGTGTCGAGGTCGACGCCCACCCATTTAATCCAGGTCTCCTGCAATACGTCTTCGGCATCGGCGGCCGAACCGAGCATTTCGTAGGCGACAGTGAACAGTAGGTTGCGGTGGACGACGAAAGCGGCGGTGGCGTCATCGGTGGACGTGCTCATCAGCGGTGGTCCCGTCTGCTCGCTTGACACTGATGCGCACACGATGCCGGTCGCGTCCGGTTTGTGACACCTGAGATCGGTGGGATAGGTCACAGCGTCGCGCTGTCACGGGGATCTGGGCGTCGGCATCTTGTGATCGTTCAACCCGACACCACGAGTTGAGGACAACATCATGGAACCCCGTTTCCCCCAGTTCACCAACGAACCACCGGCTCGGGGTGATCGTGCGCCGGCAGGGCGGCTCCTATGAGCCCGGCATGTACGCCTGACGAACTGGTCAGCAACCGAATCCCACTCAGGCCCAGGATCATTCGATCCGGATATGGGGATTACCCCGGCGTGGCGACCCGCCGACCCATGCACCCTTCCCCTTCAACAGCCCACGTTCGACCAATTACTACAGCAAGGAATGCACCATGGATACTCGTTTGAACCTCTTCGCCAGCCCGGTCGTCGCCAAGGCGCTGGGGCACTACGGGGCCGCGGCCCCGGTGCTCATCGGCGAGTCGACGCTGTCGACCGTGACTCAGAACCTGGTGATGATCCGCGCCAGCCAGATCAACGGCGACGGCTACGCCACCGACGTCCACACCAAGAACGCCGCCCGAGCAGGGGAGAGCGCCACACGCATCAACCTGGTCGCAGTGTGGCGAGAGTCCACGGTGTTCACTGACGCCGAGCGCGCCGCCCTGGAACTGACCGAGCAGGGCACCCGCATCGCCGATGGCGGCGGTGTCACCGACGCGGCCTGGGGCAACGCCGCCGAGCACTACGACGAGGACCAGCTCGCCGCGCTGGTGGCGTTCATCGCCCTCATCAACGCCACTAACCGCTTCGCTGTCATCAACCGCCAGCGCGGCGGCAACTACCAGCCCACCCAATCCGCATAACCGGCCCCAGGCGGAGAAATCGTGGTCAGGGATTTGAGACTGCGGCTGGTGGTTACGGTGTGAGTGAGACTTCGCAGGTCAGGACGTTCTGCACTGCGCCCCGGCGGTATCGAATGATGAAGAAATGCCACTGTTTTGAGACTAGAGGTGGTGGTGGAGGCGTGAGACCAGATCTGAAGCCGTAGGTCACAGCCTCGTGAGATGCCATGACTTTCCGGCCCCTACAGGATGTTCGGATGCTGGGACCGACAGACGAGACGAGCGGCGGCTGGACGTGGTGTAGGCGCTGTTGCGGGAGCAACAGCGCCCACGAGCCCCGTCCAGCGTGCGTGCGAGCGGCCTCACAGCCTCGGTGGCGTGGGTCCCCCGCGTTCTGCTAGTAGCCGCGGTGGATGCACAGCAGTTGGTCTTGCGTGCCGTTCTTGTCGCGGTAGGCGATGAGTGCTGGGCCCTGGGCGCTGGAGTGAGCGCCGAAGCGAGTGTCGTCGCTCCAGTCGTTGCCGTTGAATCGGGTCCACCACAGTTGCTTGTCGTTGGTGGCGCCGCGGTGCGCGCAGTACAGGTGGTTGTCGTAGACGGCCAGAGCTGGGCCTTCGGTGCTCTTGTGGGCGCGCAGCTTGCTGTCGCCGTGCCACCTGCCACCGCTGAAGCTGTTCAGGTACAGATCCGACGAGTTGTAGGCGGTATACATGGCATACAGGGTGTTCTTGTAGACGGCCAGCGCGGGGTTGGAGTTGGTCTTGCCGGGTATGGAGCCTTCGCTGCCCCAGCTGTTGCCGGTAAGGGTTCGCCAGTACAGCTGGTTGTTGTTGTAGCCCTTGTAGGCGCAGAACAGTTTGCCGTCGTAGACGGCCAGGCCCGGACCGTGACTGGTCCTGCCACCGATCTGGACATCGTCGCTCCACCTGGTGCCGTCGAAGGTGGTCCACCACAGTTCGGTTTGGCTGCCACCACCCCGGTGCACGCAGTGCAGCTTTCCGTTGTAGGCGGCGAGGGCTGGGCCGGCCCCACTGGTATGGGCGCGGAACTCTGTGTCGTCCGACCAGCCGGTATCGGGGTCGTAGGCGGTCCACCAAAGCTTTTCGTTGTTGTCGCCGCGGTGCACGCAGTACAGTTTCCCGTTCAACGCGGCCAGGGCGGGGTTGGACTTGGATTTGTGGGCGGCGAACTTCTCGTCCTGGTTCCAGCCTTCTGCGGTCTCGTAAACGGTCCACCACAAGCTGGTGTCGTCCTTGGGTGCCAGGGAGATCGGGATGAGCATGCCCGGAGCGATCCACGGGGAGACCAGCCGGCATCCGTAGGTCTCGCCCACCGCCTTGATCCAGTTGGCCTTGAGCTTGCAGGCTGCGTCGATCAGTGGCGCGAACGGTTTCAGCTTCGGGAACTGCTGCAAGGCCGTGCCGATGTACTGGGTGAGATGGGCAGCCGCAAGGGCCCCTTCCTTGTTGAGGACCATCTCGAACCCCCACCACTTCGTGTTGAAATGGACTTCGATCCCCTTGGCGGCCATTTCACGCTGTGCGTCTCGGATCTGTTCCTGGCTCGCCCGCGGCAGCTCAGCGATCTGCTCATCCTCCAGACGCCGCGCCTCCGCGAGCCGCTCGGCCGCGATTTTCTGCGCCTCCGTCTCGCTCACCGTGTACCCCGGCTCCACCTCCTCCCGTGGAACGCCCTGCTCGATCAACTCCGCGATACCGGCGTCGCCCTTGCCGTCAGTCTGCTGGGTAGCCTCTACGATCGGATGTGTTTTGGACATGGCTCGATTCCGTTCTGTCGGTGGTCGACCAGTGGAACTTTGCGCGAAGAACGGCACCTGGTGTCGCCGGTGCCTTGCCCCCTGAACAAGAGGATATCCGCTTCGAGGTCGTCGGTGCTTCGGCTTTGTTCGAAAAGTCCGCATGATCCTGGTTTAGAGGAGCCAACTGAACCGCATGGGAGGTTCAGGCCTTACCTGAACTGACGCAAGCTGCGGGACGTGCGAGTCGGGTCCCGAGTGATGCCGTCCGGTGAGTGCCGTTGGCGGAGAGCGCCCCCCGATCGACGTTGCCCGAAACAACGATTCACTCTGGATGCTTTGCAGCGGCAATGGTGGCATTGCATACCAGCACCGCATATTGTGAGCCGGACTTTCTGGTGATGAACCCGATCGATCTGGGCAACGTGCGACTGCTCAGGAACTCCTTGGGTGACTACATCGTGGGGCCGCCCGCACAGACCGGTGTCGGTATGTTGTGGGAGCTGAAGGTCGTCGATTCCCCGACAATGCCGCTCGGGACGATGCTCATGGGCAATTCCGACCTTGCTGCCCGCGTGTTCATTCGGCAGAACATGTTCGTAATGTCAAGCAATGCACCGGGATTCGCGAAACACATCACTAGCTCCGTCGTGAACGGAGAGGTTGACCATCGGTGCGATTCGACCCGCCGCGATGTGCACAGTGACTGGCCTGGGCAGCGGAACGGCAAGCTAGACCGGCTCCGGGCTGTCCGGGGGTACGTGAACCGGCGTACCCCCGGAAAGCCGCAGGGAGGGCTCGTCGGGTCTACTGGCGCAACAGTTACGTCAATGCCCTGTCTGCATTTACCGATCGGTCGTAGCGTGGGGGCTATGAGTGTGGTCGGTGCCGAGCGGCTGAAGAATGCCCGGAAACGGGCAGCGATGACACAGCGGGACCTGGCGGCCGCGTCCGGTGTCTCCCTGTCGCAGATCCGGAAGATTGAGCAGGGGGAGTACGAGCCCCGCCTCGAGACGCTGCGCATGTTCGCGGTCGCGATGAACATCCGTACCTCGCAGCTTCAGGAGGTGCCGGACTATCAGGTGCCTGATATCGACACCTCGACGCAATGGGAAGCGGTTTTCCCCGCCTTGTTCGGCAAGGCTCCGCAACCCGACGAGCCCGCAACCGCTGCGGGCGTCCAAGCCGTTCTCGACGGCGTCCAAGCGATGATCAGCGCGGACCGGTATCGCGAGGTGACCGCGCTACTGCCGTCCCTGCTGCGTGATGTCGACAGCCTCGGGGACGCGCGGGCAATACGGTTCCGGGTCCTGAACTTGACCGCGTCACTGCTCGCCCAGACTCGCCAGTTCGATGCCGCCGACATGGTGCTGAGCCGCGCTATCGACGCCGCCGAGAACGCCATCGAAGCCGCGACGGTCATCGATACGATGCTGTGGGCGCTGCTGCGTCAGGGCCGTCTCGACGACGCCCGCTCGATGGCGATCAAGTGGGCCGACGATATCGAGCCCCGGTTCTCGCGCGCCAGCTTGCAGACGGTCGCGATATGGGGCCGCCTGTGGTTGAAGATCGCGAACGCTGCGGTGCGCGACAACCAGCCGGGCGAAGTCGAAGACGCCTTGTCGATGGCTCGAGCAGCGGCGTATCGCATCGGGCGCGACATCTACGCCGAGCGGCTGTTGGGTCGTACGTTCGGCCCGTTGGAGGTCGCATACATCAGTGCGGAGTCGTTCGTGATCGCGGGAGAGCCTGAGAAGACCTTGGCGATTGCCGGTCAGGTTCCGATTCCAGCTATCGAGCCCACCGGTGCGAGCAGGCTCCGGCATCGGCTGGACGTGGCCAACGCACACACCCAACTCGGTCATTACGGCGATGCCTTGGACGAGATGCGGCGTGTGCAGCGGATAGCGCCGGAATGGCTCGTACAGCAACGGTATTCGCGTGACATCCTTGGCAAGATCGTGGCCAAAAGGCGCACGTTGACGCCGGAAATGCGGGAGTTGGCGAACGGGATTCAGCTCGAATACTGAGGTCGAACATTGATCCAATTGGGACGAATGTTGCTGCGTCGCAAGTCATCCCATCAATGACACTTTGAGGCGACCCGTTCCAGAAGTGCCATAGGAATCGCGGACCGCACGGTGTGACCCTCAGGTTGGCACCCGACGCCGCTTCGTAGCTGCCCGGTCTTCCGCCCTGACCACCGGGAAGTGTGAAGTCTGGCGTCCGGTGCCTCAACCCACCGGACACCACACCGAGGCGGCACCACATGACCGCGGAACTCATCGCCACCCTTCTCACCATCGCAGCCGTCTTCCTGCTCGGCTGGCTATTGTTCTTCTTCTTGCCCTGGCTGATCGACCGCGACGATTCGGTTCCCGATGGCGCGATCTCGGCCGCCGACATCCTCGAACGCGTTGCGGCGCAAGGTTCGCTGCGCACCGACTCGTGGGAACTCGAGCCGTCGCATCGCGCACCAGCCGAGCCGTACACCCCGGAGCAGGCGCACGCCGAGATGCAGCGGCATCGCAAGTGCGGCACCGACCTGTGCCCGGCGAAGTATTCGGCGTTCTGGACGCTGGTTGACGCCGGGCGCGCGGTCCCCGGCCCAGGGGTCACCCGATGACGCCCTCGCTCGACAGCACCGACGACGCGGACGAAGACCGGCCTGCTGGCTGGGTCCAATACGACGATGGAACATGGGCAGCGGTCGGCGAAGACGGAACACCTGGTGAGCCGTTCATGCTCGACGTCGGCAGCCTGTCCGAGTCCGATGTTCCCGAAGCGCTCGTCGCGGCCGTAACCTATATCGACCCGCTCGACGCCCACGACCACGCCAACGCGTTCGACAACGACATTGCCCCGCAGCAGTTCGTTACGCCAACCCTCGAGCAGCTCACCGAACTATTCGAGCAAATGTCGGCGGCAGGCTGGGGCTCTCCGGGTTCGCAAGAAGTTCAACCGTAGCCCTAGAGGCCACAGTCGAGGGACCAATTGGTCCTCAATTGGGGGTACGGGAATTCCCGTACCCCCAATGTCGTTCTGTCCACCTCGAATTCGTTGGCGCTTCCGCGTGGAGCCGGCGATGATCGGTGGGTGGATGTCACCACCTCGGACGGCGGTTCCTGGCGAATTGGAACCGACACGGAGAGCGCGTGGATCGCGGACGGTACGTCGGTCGGCCTGACCATCGTCTCCGCGATCCCGCCGGTCTTCGACAGCTACGCCACGATCGTGGTGCCGGAGGACGACGACGTGGCGTGGGAAGCGCTGGATCGAGCGCTGGTGTCGGTCCTGCGCGTTGAGTCGGCGAACGAGCGTTGGTGGTTGGGATACCTCGATAACGGCGTCGACGACGTCGTCTTTCCCGAAGCTCCCCGGGTGATCTTGTATGCCAATTGGCACTACGTGCTGGTCGAGGCGGGGCCGGAGCAGGCGCTCAGCTGGCGCAAGCTGACTTGGCGTCAACGCCGTAGCCTGCCCGACTTGATTTTTCCGACCGACCGCTGCTGGCTGGTGTCGCGGTTGTTCGACGACGACTGGATCTGCGTCGGCGGGCCTGCCGGACTGGTTCACAAGCTTCTTCGCCATCCCGACCTCGAGACACGTCGAGTGGAACTCGGGCAGGACGCGACTCCCCCCGGCCACATCGCGATATAGCCACGGATTCGGGGTAAGGCGCGGGAGAGGATCGACGACGTTGCGGACGGAGAGAGTTCGACTTCCGCGCAAAATCAGCTCTCGCGCAAATCTTCTGGTTTCGGCCCGGCGTGTCGTGCCGAGCGTCGGCATATGAGGGTGTCGAAAGTGTGCGTGAGCTCCGCTGGCCCGACGCGAGTGCAGTTAGCAGGGATACCCGGCTATAGCCGGGCCAGCTTCGCCCACGCCGAGAGTATTGCCCACCACCAGCGAATCCGGGCGAGCACCCCATGTTCGACCGGTGCACGTGGGTCAGCGGGCGAAGATCTGGGTGCGGCGGGTCGGGGTGGCGCAGACGTCGTGGATCAGGCGGCCGAGGTCTAGTTCGGGTGGGAGCGATCGGTACAGCAGCTGGCAGACCATAGTGCCGGAGACCGTGACGGTGAAGCGGGTTTGCCGGTTCTCGAGGGGCTCCCATTCGGTGGCGACGAGTGGGCCGTCGAGATTGATCGTGTCCGCACCGACCCGCAGCGCAAGCCCGGATCCGTCGCGATAGAACACCACGGATACGTCACCCAGATCGCCGTACACGCCGACCTGCGGACCGATACCCCCGCCAACAGCCCGCAGCGCACCGGTCTCCGGGTCGAAGTGCGCGGGCACACCGAAACCAGAGAAAGGTTGCACGAAAAGACTGGTTCCGTCACCATTTTGGATGCCACGACGCCGGATTTCGTTGTTGATTGGGCGATTTCGATTTGTCGATGATGGCGGGTTGACGGGCGGGGGCATCATCGGGGGGGTCGAAGACGGATCCGATTGTTGCGTGTTACCGGCGTAGGTCTGTTGCTGCGTGGAACCGGAGTGATCCTGGTGCTGCGTTGAATCGGGGTGCGCCGGTTGCTGTGGCATGTGGGGGTGCGCCGGTTGCTGCGACGAATCAGGCGAGCCGGAACCAGGCGGGTCGGATGGTGCGATCGGCGGGGGCAGGTGTGGGGGCACCGTGGGTTGCGCAGGCGATGACGGTGGCATCGGCGACTGCGGGTGCGCCGGATCGTACGGACCCGACGGGGTCGATGGATCTTGCCACGGGAAAGTCGGTGGGGTCGGGTGCGCAGGCAGGCGCGGCGCGGTCGGCGGGTCCGGGAGCACCGGAGGTGTCGGTGCGACCGGCAGCACCGGGTGCGTTGTCGGAAGCGTCGGCGGCACAGGGGGCGTCGGCGTTGTCGGCGGCACCGGCGAATGCGGAGGCACGGGTGGTTTCGGAAGTTCCGGCACCACCGGAGGTTCCGGCACCGTCGGCAGGTTCGGTGGGAGCGGGGCCGTCGGCGGCAGTTCCGGAGGAACCGGAAGCTTGGGTGGCACCGGCACGTGCGGAGGTACCGGCGGCACGGGAGGCACGGGGGGAACCGGAGGCGTCGGCGGCACCGGAGGCACCGGAGGCACCGGAGGTCTCGGCGGAACCGGAGGCACCGGAGGCACCGGAGGCACCGGAGGCACCGGAGGTCTCGGCGGAACCGGCGGCACCGGAGGCACCGGAGGTCTCGGCGGAACCGGCGGCACCGGAGGCACCGGAGGTCTCGGCGGAACCGGCGGAACCGGGGGTACTGGTGGCTTTGGCGGCACCGGAGGCTTCGGTGGGATCGGAGGCGTAGGCGGTTCCGGAGGCACCGGAGGCACGGGTGGGACCGGAGGCATCGGCGGCACAGGAGATTTCGGCGGCACCGGCGGCTTAGGAGTCGGCGGCACCGGCGGCTTCGGTGGGAGCGGAAGCTTCGGCGGCACCGGATGCTTCGGCGGATGCGGCGTCGTCGGGGGATGCGGCGTTACCGGAGGGTTCGGCGGCGTCGGGGGATGCGGCGGCTCGGGTTCCGGTGGATGCTTCGGTAGCGGCCACGTCGGATCGAAGGGGGATCGGCGTGGCGGATCAGGCAGATCGTATTCGTCGTATTGCCTTGGCGGATGCGGGATATGGGAGCGCAACGGCGAACCCGGCAGCTGCGACTGCGGCCCCGAACCCGCCGTACGCCCCTGCCCACCCGGAGGCTCCTGCCCGCGCGGCGGCTCCAATGCACCGTCCCGACCCGAGCGCCCCCCATTCTCGCCGTCCCCGCCGCCGCGCCCCCTACGCGCACCCCCATCGGACGATTCCCCCTCCCCCCAACGGCCACGCCCCACCGTGCCCTCGGACGTCCCCTCCTCACCCACACGATCACGCCCCGCAGCATCGTCGGACGACTCTCCAGCACCGCCGCGACTACGATGCGCGCCCCCATCAGCCGACTCTCCATCGCCCGTACGATCACGACCGGCCCTGCTCTCCAACGGATCCTGACCGTGTTCGGGCGCGGGGCCGGACTCCAACGGGCTAGCTGTATCCCCTATGGCCGGCTGCTCATCGCTTGCCGGATCACGGCCCGGCGGGGGCTGCGAGGAATCCTCAGCGCGTTCGGGCGCACCGTTTATCGCCGACCGATCATCAGCATCACCCGGCTCGACGGACTGCGTACCTTCGCCGACCGAAGACGCATCCCCTGCAGACGGCAGCTGATCGGTCGCTGGATCATGATCCGGCAGGGGCTCCAACGGATCCTGACCACGTTCAGGCGCACGGTCTGTCGCCGACCGATCATCAGCATCACCCGGCTCGACGGGCTCCGTACCTTCGCCGAGCGAAGACGCATCCCCTGCGGACGGCAGCTGATCGGGTGACGGATCACGATCCGTCGTGGGCTCAGACGGATCGGGGCCTGGGTCTGTGGTTGATCCGTTCTCGGGGGCGGCGGGTTCGCGTGGTGGGAGGGGTTGGGTGGTGGACGGATCCTCGGTGCGGTTGGGGGCCGAATGTTGTTCGACTGGAGTCGATTCGGAGGTCGTGTGGGGATGAGGTTGTTGCGGAAGTTGGTTGGTTGCGGTGTTCGGCAGCTCGGATGAATGGGGGTGTGGGGGGAGGTGGGGCTGGTGGTCTACGCGGGGTGGGGCGTAGGGGATCTTGGTGCGCCAGTCGGTGCGGGGTGGGCGGTTGGCGTTCCAGTCGAAGCCGATACGGATGGCGTGCTGGTTGGCGTCGTGCCAGGCGGCGATCGGGTTGCGGTGCAGGTAGTTCGATTCGGCGAGGGCGTCCTGTAGGAGCAGGATGTCTTGTGGGAGTGGGTTTCCCGCGATGAGACGGTTCCAGGCCTCGGCGACATCGGCGACGGCGTCGAGCGGGCGGCGGCGCAGGATGCCGTCCTCGGGGTCGTGCACCAGATGCGGGTCACGCATGAGGTGGTTCTTGATCTGCTCGATGTCGGCGCGGGTGAAGGCCGGGGTCGAGTCGTCGAGCCGGTCCGCCACCAAGCGGGTCAATTCGGCACGGTCGGTGTCGATACCGTCGAGCCGAGCGCGGACGTCGTCGACCAATCGCCTGGTGTCGCCGGGCTGTTCGTCGCGCAACTGTCCGGCGAGCGCGTCGACGATCGGATCGAGATCACCGGAGCTGTCGAGCCTGCGAGCGATCTGATCGACGATCTCCGCGGCACGCACGGCGCGCGCCGCGCCTTCCGCATCCGGATGCGTCGCGAGGTGACCGGCGATGGTGTCGATATCGCTGTCATCGGCGCGGAACCGTCGGTATTCGGTATCGGCCCAGTCCTGCACTCGCGCCCACGCCGCCTCCTGATCGCGCTGGCGCTGCTTGAACTCCTCCGACAGCTCACCGCGATCGGGCACCCGATCCTGCACATCCCATTCGCGCGCCATCGGCTGCACATCGGCGGCGCGCGGCCGGAAGTAGGGGTGTCCCTTGAATCCCGGGCTGATTCGACCCGGATGGTCCTTATCGCTGAACCAGGTGAAGCCGGTGAGCTTCGCCGATTCGAGGACGATGCGCATGGTGTTGTAGAACACGCCCGCCATCGGCGGCTCGAAGGTGGGCACACCCGGATCGAGCGGATCCATACCGGGTATCCGCGGCAGCAGTTCCTCATCGATCGCACCGGGCGGCGGATCCAGGAATGGGTCGACGATGGACGACTGGAACGGATCGACTGCCCAGCCGCTCACGCCCTCGGGCAGCACCCGTGGCTCGAAAGTCTTTGGCACGCGGGGGCCTTGCCGGTTCGTCGTCCACTCCGGACGGGTCGGGTTGACCGGATGCCAGTTGCCCTCGCCGTCCTGCCATCGGGTCAGATGCATGCCGGGCGAACCTTCGCGCCAGCCCGCGGTGAGGTATTCGCGGCGCGGCGGCGCGAGATCGCGCAGCCGTACCGGCTCCTCGCGCTCGGCGACGATCTCGTGGTACTCGATGGTGGTCTCGGGGCGGGTCATCGCCTGTGCCACTGCGGAATTGCGTCGAATCGCATCGGCGAGCGCCGCATCGTGCTCCGCGCGCGGATGTTCCAGTGTGCCGCGTGGTGCCACCACGATGATCCGCGGTTGCTCGCCCTCGACCAGGCCCACCCGATCGGTGATCTGCCGGGCACCCGCCGCGTCGAAGGCGTCGCGGCACGCGCCGACCAGCTCGGCCATCCGGTCCTGGATGCGCGCGATCCTATTGTCCGCCTGGTTGACTCGATCGGCGGCCTCGCGCAGCAGGCGCAGCTGTCTTGCGTTCTCCTCGGTCGGCTCGAGCCGGTTCGCGGCATCGCGCAAGGTTGCGTCGATCTCGCCGGGGCCCAACGCGTAGCGACTGCTTGCAGGTCGCTCGTAATGGTCGGCAGCTCGGTTCACGCCGAGCCGGTCGGCCAAGTCGTCACGCATGCCGCGCCATGGCTTGGCGGCGAGCACCTCGGCAGCGCGTTCAGCGCCCAATCGGTCGAGTTCGGCCCGGACATCCACCGAAAGGGGCTGGTGTGAACCGACATTCGCGCCTTCCAGGGCGGCGATGCGCCGATCCAGGTCGGCGAGCGCGGAATCGGCCTCGTTGAACCGTTCGGCGGCATCCTGCAGCTTGAACATGGCGTTCGCACGCTGGGTGCGTTCGACCGAACCCACCAATTCCGGTTCCGACCTGCTGGTTTCATCACCGGTACCGGCAATGTCCCTGGTGCCGACGATATCGCCGCTCAGCCGCCGCATGGTCGGCTCCAGGTTGTCCTGGTTCAGCGCGCGATCGGGATCGCGCAGATCGAAGCGCTCGGCCCGGTCATTGCGCTTGGCCCGCCAGAATTCGCGCTCGGCCGCGAGCGCCGCGCGTTCGCGCACCAACTCGGCGTGCACACCCTCCGGTGTGCCGGACAGTTCGATCGCGGCAATGGCCTCGTCGAGGCGCGTGACCTCGGCATCGACACGGTTGAATTCGTTGGCCGCACGCTCGAGTGCATCGATGCGCGCGTGCCGCGCCGCCTGCTCCTGGACCAGCATGGTCTTATTGCGCAACTCTTCGAGCGTCTGCTCGAGCGGCTGACCGGGCCGCAGCCCCCGCTCGACATCGACGGGCAGCCCCTCGGCCCGGATGCGGCGCAGATCGCGCAATTCCTCGCGCTCGGCCACGGCCACGGCGCGTTCGGCGCGCAGCTGCTCGAGTTCGGCTCGGGCCTCGGGGGTGAGACCGTCCGCATGCCCAGTGCCGGGTGCGGATTCCGGTCCGTCCGCATCGGTGTGCGGCGTTTCGGATGGATCCGACTGCGCCACACTGTGTTCCGCGGGTGAACCGGCCGCCGTCGCTTCTGGTGCGACGCCGCCCGAGCCGGGAGTCTCCGGCCGCGCAGACTCCGAGCCGGACGACTCCGGCCGGACGGACCCTGAGCCAGGCGAGTCCGGCCTGACAGCCCCCGAGCCAGGCGAATCTCGCCTCACGGCGCCCGTCTCCGGCGACTCCGGCCTTACAGACCCCGCCCCCGGCGACTCGGGCCGCGCGGTGCCCTCCGGCCGTACGGACCTCGAGCCAGGCGAGTCCGACCCGACGGACCCCGACCCAGGCGAATCCGGCCTCGCGGCCCCCGTCTCCGGCGACTCCGGCCTTACAGACCCCGCCCCCGGCGACTCGGGCCGCGCGGTGCTCGATGCCTCCGGCCGAGCGGACCCTGAGCCCGGCGTTTCTGGCGGAGTGGACGGATGGACCGGTGCGGCGCCTTCCTCAGGCGGGCGGATCGGAGTGACGGTGATGACGCCCGATTCGTCCACCACAACGTGGCGATAGTCGACATGAACGCCCTGATCGGCCAATTGACGGCGCACTTCGGCGGGCATGACCTGCTCCGGCGCCGACGATGGGGACGCGACGAGTACCCGCCGCCCGCCGGGCGCGATCCCGATGCCCTCGGCGACCATGTGGACCCGGTCGCCGGTCAACACATCCCGGGACGCGAGAACCGCCGCGCTCTGTCGGGCCACGGTCTCGTCGGTGGCCGCCTCGATATAGCGGCGCAGTTCGTCCTGGTACGCGCTGGCGGCATCCCTGATCGCAGCGGCATCCCGTTCGGCCGCACGGAGATCGTCGAAGTGCTGCACCATTTCGGCGCTCGGGATGTTTTCCCGGTCTCGCAGCGCCTCGACGCGGGCCTCCGCCGTGGCGACCAAGTCGTCGACGGCACGCTGTATTTCAAACGGGCTCAACCCATCTGGATCAAGCCCGAGCTGCCGGGCGCCCTCCGGAATACCGGGTTCCATGGCCTGACGGGCGGCCGTGGTCTCCACGATCCGAGCGACCAAGCCGGGCAGCGCATCACGCAATTCCTGCGTGACAGGCTCGTGTATCCACGACGGCCCGTCCTGCGGCCACCCATGTGAGTCCGGCTGATCGGGCTCCGGTTGCGCCGGAGTCGGGGGCTCCTGCGGCGGATGCTGCGATCCCCCATCACCCGCCTCGGAAGTCTGCGGCCGGTGCTCCGCTTCGGGTGCATCGAGCGGCCACACTCGCACATCCCGAGGCTCGCCGCGCCGATTGTCAGTACCGGCGCGCATCGGATCACCCTGCGCCGCTTCGGAATCCGAGATCGGCTCAGCAGTCGGCCGCGCCTCGCCCTGCCACACCGGCGGTTCCGACTCGCGCAGCGCTTGGAGAGCTTCCTGATGACGACGCTCGTTCTCCCGCAAGGCCTCCTCATGCCAAGCCTCGATCCGCTGCTCCAACGCATCGAACCCGGCCTCGGCACGCCGCCGGGTCTCGTCGATGCGACGTACCGGATCGCTGGGCTCGCTCGCACGCCGTGCATGCTCCTCGCCGCCCGCGTCGGACCGGCCTTCAGCGCTCGGCGGTCCCTGCTCACTCAGCGACTGGAGAGCCTCCTGGTAGCGACGCTCGTTCTCCTGCAACGCCTGCTCATGCCAAGCCTCGATCCGATCCTCCAACGCATCGAAACCAGCCTCGGCGCGCCGCCACGCCTCTTCGATACGTCGTAGCGCATCGCCGGGCTCCCCCGCATGCGGTGGCTGCCCCTCGCCGTCCGAGTCGGAACGCACCCCACTCTCAGTACCCGGCGTTCCACGCTCACTCAGCGACTGCAGAGCCTCCTCGTAGCGACGCTCATTTTCCCGCAACGCCTCCGCATGCCAGGCATCGATCCGCTGCTCCAACGCATCGAACCCGGCCTCGGCGCGCTGCCAGGTCTCCTCGATACGTCGCAGCGCATCGCCGGGCTCACCCGCATGCGGTGGCTGCCGCTCGCCGTCCGCGTCGGAACGCACCCCGCCCTCAGCGCCTCCCGGCTCTTGCCCACTCAGCGACTGGAGAGCCTGCTGGAAGCGGCGCTCGTTCTCCCGCAACGCCTCCTCGTGCCAAGCATCGATCCGACGCTGCAGCTCATCGAACCCGGCCTCGGCCCGCTGTCGCGCCTGCTCGATGCGCTGTAGCGGGTCGCCCGGCCCATCGGCATGCGGCGGCGAATCCGCTGCGGACGCGCTGTCCTCGGTGGCGTGCCACACGGGCGGTTCCGATTCTTGCAATGATTGGAGGGCTTGCTCATGGCGGCGCTCGTTGTCCCGCAACGCCTCCTCGTGCCACTCGTCGATCCGACGCTGCAATTCATCGAACCCGTCCTCGGCACGCTGCCGGGCCTCCTCGATGCGTTGCACCGGATCGCCTGCTTCGTCGGCACGGGGTGTCGATGCGTTCGCCGCGTCGTCCGCTGCGCTATGCGGTACCGACGGATCCGACGCGCCGTCCGCTGCGGAATGCGCCATGTCATCGGCGACCGCACGGCTCAACTCTTCGTTCAGGCGGTTCAGTTTCGCATCGGCTTCATCGAATCGTGCTGCCGCCGAAGGCTGTTCACCGGTCGGATCCGAACTGGAGTCCGTCTCGTCGCGTGCGGCCCGCGCTTCTTCGCGGGCGACGAAGGCTTTTGCCCATTCGTCAGCAATGCGTTCGATTTCGGTCTGCCGCGCCGCAGCATCGCGAATCTGGTCCGGCGCAACACCTTCTGGCTGGGGCTCCCCCTCGGAGGACTCGTTGCGGGACGATTCGGACTGTTCGTCCGGGCGGGTATCCGCCCCCGGATCGGTGTCCGAACCGGTGGCTTCGGGGCGACGCGCGCCGCCACCGGAACCCGGGGTGTCCGGCTTCGGCGCAACAGTGCCCAACGGCGGTTCATCCGGCGGCAGTTCCGGCCCGCGCGCGGCGGGCGGCGACCAGGCCGGGTCCGGAGCCAGGGTGTCCACCGCATAGGGGATTTCGGCGCGCCAGTCGGTGAGCGGCGGACGGTTCGCATCCCAGTGGAAGCCGAGGCCGATGGCGTGGGTATTGGCGGCCCGCCAGGTGGCGCCGGGATTGGCGCGCAGGAAGTTCGATTCGGCGCGGGCGTCCTGGAGCAGGACGAGATCGGCGGGCAGCGGTTCGCCTGCCATCAGGCGGTGCCATGCTTCGGCGACGTCGGCGAGGCGATCCATCGGGCGACGGACATAGGCGCCATTGGGATCGGTGTAGTCGCGTACCAGATGTTCGTCGACCATCAGATGGTTCTTGATCTGCGCGATTTCGGCGCGGCTGAAATCCGGTACGTCGTGGTGCATGTGCTGGGCCAGGATCGCGGCAATGGCATCCGGATCGGCACCGGCACTCAGCAGTTCGCGAATGTCGGCGATGGTGTCGCGCACCGCGACCAGGTCGTCGGTAGCGAAGCGATCCGCGACATCGGCTGCGACGCGGTCGATGTCGTTATCGATCCGCCGCAGCTGCGCATCGACGTCGCGCGTCGGATCGATGCCCCGATCGGCGGTGAGCCGGTCCTGTACAGCGCCGACCACATCGCGCGCTGCGGCCTGCTGCTGGGCCCGCCGATGGGCATCCAGCCCGTCGCCGATCCGGTCGATATCGCTGTCATCGGCGAGGAACCGGTCGTACTCGGCGTCGGCCCAGTCCTGCACCCGACGCCAGTTGGCCGCGTCACGATCCCATTCCCGTTGCAGCCCTTCGGAAATCTCCACCCGATCGGCCGGATTGCCGTGCTCGGCCGGATCCCACGGCCGGTGCATCGGCTGAACATTGCGCTCCGGCCCCGCGAACCAGTCATAGTTGCGGAAGACGGTGCCGAATGGCGGAATCTTCTGCAGCCAAGGACGGGCCTGCACCCATTCACCGATCTCCGGATGACGCTGGATCCAGGCCTTCACCGCGGGGTGCTGCGGGGTCTGCGCGGCCATCAGGATCAACCGGGTGATGTTGTAAGCGTCGTTGCCCCAATGCTGTTCGAAGATGGCCGTTCCCGGCGGCACCCCGGAGGTGTCGTAGCGCGACGGCGCCTGCGGCATGTGCACGGGCAGCGTGCTCTCCGGGACCTCGCCCGGCGGGACGTCATCGGTGGGCAAGGTGATGTCGTTGACGACATCCTCCATCGCCCAACCGCTCACCCCGTCCGGCGGATCCTTCGGGGTGAACTTCTTGGGCACCGTGCCGCCGTCGCGATTGCCCACCCAATCCGGTCGGGTCGGATCGACGTGGTGCACAACACCTTCGGTGTCGACCCAGGACGTCATGTCCATGCGCCTACCGTTGTGCCAGCCGGTGCTCAGGCGGCGGATCTCCGGCGGCGCCAGCTGCACCGTTCTGGTATTGCCCGCGCGATCTGCCAGCACCTGACGGTATTCGACGCGGGTCTCGGGGCGCACCATCGCCTGCGCGACGGCGGGGTCACGGTGCAGCGCATCGGCCAGCGCGTGGTCATGATCCGCCCGCGGCGACGCGGAGTCGCTGCGCGGACCGAATACGATGATGCGCGGCCGCTCCCCCTCCACGATGCCGACCCGGTCGGTCACCATGCGCCCGCCCTCGACCTCGACCTGCTGACGCCATACGCCTGCGGCCCGTGCCATTTCGTCCTGCAGGCGGCCGATGCGATTGTGCGCCTGGTGCACATCGTCGGCGGCGTCGGCCAGTGCATCGATCTCGCGCATTCGGGCGCGGTATTCGTCCTCGTACAAGGTGGTTTCCGCGGCCCGATCGCGCAGTTCGGCGATGGTGCCGGGCAGCCGATCCGGTTGCAGCGCCGCCTCATCCGGATGTCCCGATTCGTCGACGACGCCGAGGCGGACGGCGAGATCATCGCGCATGCTGCGGCGGGGTTTGATCTGGCGCAGTTCCTCGGCGCGTTCGCGCGCCATCCGGTCGATGTCGGCGGCGCCCTCCTCCGAAGGTGGCCGGTGCCGCGCGACGCCCTGGTCCTCGAGTTCGGACAGCCGCTGGTCGATCCCGCGGATCTGGTCGTCGAGGGATTCGAAATCCTCGGTCGCCGCGATCAGTTTGCGCAGCGCCTCCTCGCGACGACCCTGCTCATCGCCTTCGACCGGACTGCGTACCTGACGGTTCGCCTCCTCGAGTCCGCCCTCCACCTCGACGACATCGGTGCGCGCGCGGGTGTGCAGCGCCTGGATCGCCTCGTCGCGCGAATCCGGATCCCGCCGCACCCATTCGGTCGAATCATCCAGCCCCATATTGGCGGCGCGCTCATTCGCCTTGGCCCGCACGAACTCTCGCTCGCGAACCAGATCCTGCCGCTCCTGCAGCAGCCGGTCGTATTCGTCGACCAACCCGACCCGCGCCGCGAGCTCACCCACCTCGGCATCTACCCGCACGAACTCCGGTGCGAGCCGCGCGAGTTCACCGATGACGGCTCGATCGGCATCCGAAATCAAACGCCTACCCGCGAATTCGGCAATGGTCGCCCGAATCCGCCGCGGCGTCCACGCATCCGGATCCTCCTGCGGCGGCAGCCGATCCGCCAACTCCCGCACCCGAGCCGCAAGCGCGTCCCGCCGCGCAACCGCATCAGCATGCGCCCGCACAGCCTCATCATGCGCATCCCCGACCGTCCGCCCCTCGGCCCCCGAGTCACCCCCGGCCGGAACCCCCTCGCGACCTTCAGCCGGAACCCCCTCGCGCCCAGCCGCTTTCGACTCACGCAAGCCAGCTTCCTTTGGCTCGCTCGGCCCGGCCGCCTGGCGCTCACTCGGCCCGGCCGCTTGTGGCTCGTTCCGACCGGACGCCTCTGGCGCATTTCGACCGGCAGCCCGTGGCTCGTCTCGGGTGGACGCGACCGGTTTATCCGGCGCGGATGCGTCCGGCTCGCTGCGTTTCGCCGCCTCCGGCTCGTTGCGACCGGCTGCCTTTGGCTCATCCCGACCGGTTCCATCGGTCTCGCCCTGTCCAGCAGCCTCGGGCACACCGTGCTCGACTTCCGGCTCGGCCGGGTCCAGCTCATTTCGACCGGCGGCATCTGGCTGATTCCGGCTGGACGCCGAGGGTTCGTTCTCGTCAGATGCTGCCGTGGGCGCGCTCCGCCTGGGCGCTTCGGGGCCGCTCTCCTCAGCCGCTCCCGGCTCGCTCTGCTCGCCTGTTTGCAGCTCGCGTGCTTCCCGCTCGTTCTGTCCGACAGCCTCCGGCTCGACTGGACCGGATGCCAGGGGTTCATCCGGCTCGGATGCGTCCGGTTCGTTTCGATCGGACGGCGAGGGTTCGTCCGGGTTGGATGATGGTGGGGCTGGGGGTTCGGCGGGGGGCTTCTTGGAGCCGCCACCAGCCTCCGCCACTGGGTCGTTATCAGGGTGTGGTGTCGCCGGTTCCGGACGGTCGCCGGGTACCGGGGTAGCCGGGACGGAGTGTGGGTCGGGGGAAGGCGGCTGTTGTGCCACTGGCCCGTCGTCGGTGCGCGCGGTCGTGGTCTCTGGTTGGTCGACGGAACCGGGGTGTTCCGGAGTGGACTGTGCGGTTCGCGACGGTTGCGAATTGTGTTGGGGCGGTGCGATATCAGAGCCGACAGGCCACAGTTCGACGGGGACCGGGAGGGCTCGGTTGACGAACTTGACCGAACTCGACGCGCCTGCCCGGGCTTCCTCGACCAGGAGGCGGTGCAGGACCTGGGCGGGTTCGGATGCGTTGTCGCCGTATCGCTCGACCTCGCGGAAGGCGTCGGCGAGGGCTTCGCCGGGGTCCAGGTTGTCGCCGTCGAAGCTGTAGCGGGTGAGCTGGTCGACCCAGGCGCGGAAATCGGCCTCGGTGGGGTTGGCGCGGGTGGCGAGGTAGTGGTCGCGCAGCGCGTCCAGCGCCCGCTGCTGTGCGCGGCCCTGTCCGGCGTAGTCCAGTACATGGCCGAGTTCGTGCACCATGACGCCGTATACGGGACGGTCCGCGCCGATGATCCGCATCCCATCGCGGCTGGTCTTCGACGCCAGCGTGTCCGGATCGCGGCCCCATGCCTGCCCGCGCGCCGATTCCTCCAGGATGATGATCGACGGGGTCACCTGACGGAGGCGTTCGGACAGTGGCGCATCCGGGCCGACGCGGGGGCTCGTGCTCGTGTACGCGACACCCCCCTCAGGGTGGCCCGCGCTTCGGGGTTCGATACGAATGCCCGCGAGCTTCATCTGCGGATGCTTGGTCAGCATTTCGTCCACGGCGCGCGCGATTTCGCGAACCACCTCCGGATCGATGCCCTTGCGGCGGAAGCCCTCCACCTCGATCGAATGCCGCCGCGCGAGGACCTTGGCCACCTTTCGCGGGCTGCGCTTGGACCATTCGTCGACGATGGGACGCGATTCCTGCTGCAGCGGTGGATGTTCCGGCATTTGGTGGGCCGAGTTATCCACTCCCCCATCCACATTCGGATCGCGTGCCGTCGAACCGTCGCCTTCATCCGACGCCGAAATCGGTTTCTTACCGGACTCCGAGCTGCCCGATGGATCGTGCGGGCGCGAACCGTCGGCCGCGCGCGCGGCCGGAATCGGCTTCGCACCCGACTCCACGCCCGCCGAAGGATCGTTCAGCGAACCATCACCCTCACCCAAGACCGGAACCGGCTTCAGACCCGACTCCGCACCCTCCGAAGGATCGCTCAGCGAACCATCACCCTCACCCGGAACCGGCTTCGCACCCGACTCAGAGGTCCCCGAAGGATCGCGCGGCAACGAACCCTCGCCCTCACCCGAGGTCGGAATCGGCTCGGCGCCGGACGCAGGACTGTCCGATGGGTCGCGCGGCGGTCCGGATGGCGGTGCGGTGGGCTCGGGACCGTCCTCTTCGGGCCCCTCATCCGACTGCCGAAGTTCCTCGAGCCGACGCCCCAACTCATCGAGGTGATCCATCAACTCCTGATGCCTGGCCTCGCCCTCCTCATCGTGACGCCGGAACGCCTCCTCCGCCGCCGCCGACTCACGCGCCAGCGCCGCATCGATCCTCGACTCCGGTTCCGCCGAATGCGGCTCCGGGGCACGCTCTTCCAGATCGGCGAACCGTTGCTCGAGTCGACGTGCCAACTCGTCCAGGTGATCCATCAACTCCTGATGCCTGGCTTCACCTTCCTCATCGTGACGCCGGAACGCCTCCTCCGCCGCCGCCGACTCACGCGCCAACGCCGCATCGATCCGCCCCGGATCATGGTCCGGCACAGCCTCTTCGCGCGGGTCCGGTTGGCCGGAACCTTCCTCCAGCCGACGAGCCAACTCGTCGAGATGATCCATCAACTGCTGATGCTTGACCTCGCGCTCCTCATCGCGACGCCGGAACTCTTCCTCGGCGGCCTCGGATTCGCGTCGCAGCGCCTCGTCGATCCTGGTCCGCGGATCGGTCGGACTGCCGGGCGGCGTCTCCTCGCCGCCACGCATCTGGGCGACCCACTCGTCGAGTTCCGCGTGCATCCGCGCATTCCACTCGGCCTGCTCGGCATCCATGCGCCGTTTCCACTCGGACCGAGTATCCGGAGTCTCGGCCGAATCCGGTTGCGACGCAGGGTCTTCGCCACCTGTGGTACGACGCGCGGCGGCCCCACCGTCCGCTGCCCCAACCGGTTTCGGCGGCTGACCGGATCCGGGCTCGGAACCACCCGTCCGCGGTGCGGTAGCAGACCGACCGTCACCCGATCCGCCCAACTTCGGCGCTTCGCCAGATCCCGCCGAACCATCCGCCCGCAGCGGCGTCACCACGGACCCGCCATCATCCGATTCGCCCACGGACCCGAGCTCGCGACCACCCGGCGGCTTGGCGGCGGATCCACCATCGTCCGATCCACCGGTCCTCGGCGCCTCGGCAGATCCCACCGGACCACCCGACCCCGGCGGCGTCGCAGCAGCCCCACCGTCATCCGATCCCGCCTTCGGCGATCCATCGGCCCCGGGCTGGGAACCACTCGGTGGCGTGGCACCCGACCCACCATCGTCAGGCCCACCCAACTTCGGCGCGCCGCCGACTCCAGGATCGGAACCACCCGACGTCAACTCCTCCGGTGCCGACGAGTACTCGTCATACAGGGCGGCCAGCGCCCGGATCTGCTCGGCCCGCGCCCGGATCTCGGCACGGATGCGGGCGAGTTCCGTGGTCAGTTCGGCCGGGCTCAGCCCCTCGTGCTTCTCGATCTTGCCGTCGCGGTATGCCTCGTAGACCTTGCGGAAGGTCGCATCGTCCGCGCCCGCGATATCGACACCGACGAGCCGAGCCCAATCGCGACTGGGCTCCGGCCGCCCGTGCCGGTTGGAACTTTCCCCGCCCGGCGTGAAATGACCGTCGCGGCCCGGATGCTCGGCGAGCACCCGCCCGAAATCGAGCGCATTCCCGGATTGCATTGCCTCGGCGATGATTTCGCGCAATGCCCGCACCGCACCCAATTCATGGATCGGCGGCTCGCCCGCGGCCCGCGGATCGGCGCTGAGATCACCGCGCGGCACCTCCGAATACGGATCGATATCGATCAGCGCCCGCAGGTATTCGGTGAGCGCACCGACCACCTGATCGTGCTTGCCCTCGGCTTCGAGCCCGGCAATGACCTTGCGCAGCTTCGCCGGATCCAGACCGTTCGCATCCAACGAGCGCTTGACCTCGCCGTCGTCGGCCACCTTGACCTTGGTCGGCTGCAGCGGATCCGAATCCACCAGTCCGAGCCGGGAAGCCAATCGATCGCGGGCGGCATTGACCGCGTCGAGGTCGATTTCGCGCAGCCGCTTGGCATAGTCGGCCAGATCCTTGAATTGCTGATCGCGCCGAGCATTTCGCCACGACTCATCGGCGAGCGCCGCCCCGGCGCGCTCCGGTGTCAGCTCTGCCTCGGGGATATCGAGCCGGTGCGCGAGTTGGCCGCGCGCATCGCCGATGTCGTTGAAGTTCGAGATCTGGTCCATCGTGCGCGCGAAGTCGGCCAGCGCCTCCACCTGACCGGCCCGCAGCGCATTGCCCAGCTTCAGCTCCGCGATCGTCTCCGTCACCCGATCCGGGTGCAGATCCTCCGGTCCGAGGCCGAGTTCCCTTGCCACATTGACGAGTTCACGGACGATCTCGAGTCGAGTGCGCGGCGGCGCGGCCGTATCGACCGGATCACCGCCGGCCGGCGCGTCGACCGGCGCCTGCACCGCACGCCACTGACCGTCGTTATCGCGCACCATCGTCACGACCAGTTCCCGGCCATCGATGGTCTCCCGATGGTGATATACCTCGGGCGTTTCCACCGGGTCGAGATGGATCTGCCCCAGCCGATCCTCTCGGGCGGCCCGATAGTCCAGTTCGACCTCACCGCGGTTGAGCGCCTCGGCCAGCGCCGGATCATCGGCGAGCGCCCTGGCCAGTGCGTCGGCACGGTCCAGCGGTCCGTCGATCACCACGAGCCGGTCCGGCGCGCCGTCACCGACCGGCACCAGGGCGACCTGATCGCCATGGACCTCGCCGACGGGCTCGGACGATTCGGCGTGCAGATGCGGTTCGGCAGCCGCGGCGAATTCGACGACCCGGGCGACCCGCGCATCGTGCTCGGCCCAGAGTCGGCGCAGCGTGGTGTCCAGGTTCCTGGGGTTCACATCGTTCAGGTCGAGACCGAACATCTGCGCCCAGGTCGATACCTCATCGCGCAGTTGGTCGCGGCGCAGCGCGTGCTCGAAGAACACCCGAGGGCCCTGGTCGCGGCCGAGCTCCTGGCCCGATCCGATATCGCCCCATTCGCGCAGCGGATCCGAGCCATTGCCGACCGGGGTGTAGTTCTGCAGACCGGGATGTCCGTCGAAGGCGCTGATCAGCTCCTTGAGGAAGCGGCCCATCGGGTTGTCGTCGAAGATGCTGACCCGGTCGGCCAGCGGCACCGGACGGCCCGCGGCATCTTGTACGCCCCAGCGAGTTGTCGGCTGCTGCGCCGCCTCGTCGTCCTCGTCGAAGTAGTAGTCGTCGTCCTCGTCGATCCGAGTGCGGGCGTCGGGATCGTCGAGTTCGCCCACCGGTGGCCGTGGGCCGTCCAGCTCCGGCCCCGAACCGGCCAGATCCGCTCGGACGTAGGGGCGCGTGACCTCCTCGTTGAAGCGGTCGGCCGCCTCGGCGAGTCCGGCGATCGCGGCCGCCTCGCGCATGGCCCGGAATTCCTGCTCCGCGAGTACCCGCTGGATGGTCTCCGGGCTCTCATCGGGCAGATCGAAGCCGAGCCGGTGCGCGGTATCGGTCAGCGATTCGTCCTGCGGCGGCGGGCCGTCGAATTCGGCGCCCGGATCCGGTTGTGCGGGTACGGGTTCCGCTTCCAGCGCCCTGGCTTCGTCGTGGGAGATGAGGTCGAAGTTCTCCAGATCGTCGATAATGCGTTGCCGCTGTTCCGGATCGGCGACGGTCAGGGCCTCCTGGAGAACCGCCTTCGCCTCCTCCGGTGCGATCGCCTCGACCTCGAGCAGTTCGGTGACCGTCTGGCGCACCAGATCCGGGTCGGCGTCGCTCACCCAGAACCGGTATTCCTCGCCGTCGGGTGTGCGCGGCACCATGAAATCGCCTGCCACATCCCGGGTTCGGCCGGAGAGCTTGTTCAGGATCGGCAGATGCTCGCGATTGCGCCACGCCGTCCAGCCCTCCTTCGCGATCCGGGCGAAATTGAGGGCCTGGTCCGAATGCTCCGGCGCGGGTCGGGCCACGACATCGTGCCCCGATGTCTGCGGCGGATGCGGTGTCGGCTGGGCGGGATGGTGTTCGAACAGCTCCGGCGCATGTTCGACGGCATCCTTCAGCGCCGTCTGGCCCTTGCGGTCCTCACCCGATCCCGACGGATACTTGGGGTAATCGCCGACGTAGCCGCGCACGCGCAGCTTCTCCCGAATGCGTTCCCAGGCCCGCCGCAGCGGCGACTTCCGTTCCGGCGGTCCGGACTCCGAGGGGTGCGCCGGTGGACCGCTCTCCTCGGGGGCTTCGACGCGCCAGTGGTCGCCTTCCGGTGTTAGCCGCAGCGGAATCTCGTCGCCGTTGGCATCGATGACCACCCGGCGGGGCGCGTCCGGATCGACGGATCCGCTGTCGGAGTTCGAGTTCCGTGCCGGATCCGCGCCCGGATCGCCCGGCGATCCGACGGGCACCGGTGGCTGGGACGGCGGCTTCTTTCCGCCGCCACCGGCCTCCGCGACGGGATGCTGTTCGACTTCCGCATCGGTCCGACGCGCGACCTCCGCACTCGGCCGCTGCGTCGATTCCCGCTGCGCAGATTCCTGTTGCGCCACTTCACCATCGATGCGCAGTACCCGCGTCTCGCCATGCGATCCGATGCGCAGTTCGCGCACGACAGTGCCCGGCGTCTGTCGCAATTCGGCCAACCGCGGATGTTCGGCCGCCGCCGCGTCCAGCACCCGGATCGGGTCGTCATAGCCCCGGCCGACCACATAGATCCGCGCGGGTTCGCCCGGCACCACACCGACCCGATCGGTCACCGGAATCGCACCCGCGCGCAGGAGCGCATCGCGATGCACCGCCGCCACCAACTCCGCATCGAGCCGCTCGACGCGTGCCTCAGCCGCCGCGATCCGCTCAGGATCCCCGACGAGCCTGGCCTCGTCGCGTTCGCGCACGGCCTGCGCGCTCTCCTCCGCCAGCCGATCCAACTCGTCCTGGCGCCGCTGCGCGGCCGCCCGGTCCTGCGCACCCTCGTCCGGCTCACCGTGCGGGAACTCCGGCGCGTCGAACGAATCATCGTCCGGCCGTGGCCGATCGATCGGACGGCTGCCGGAATCGCGCTGGTCCGACCGGGATCCGAAGGACAGCCGGTCGGTGATCCTGCGCAGCAGGCCCTTCGGGGCACCGTGATCGTTCAGGTCGGCCGAACCGTCGAGCAGGATCTTGCCGATCCGGTCCGCCAGCCGCGCCGAATCGGTATCCGACATGCCCTGGAACTGCCTGGCCAGCACATCCGCGGCGTGATTCTCCCCGCCCGGCGCCGCGACCCGCCAGCCGCCATGGCCATCGGATTGCAGTGTGATCGGGAAACCCCAGGTGCGCGTGTTGACCGCGACCTGGGTGAACTGCGGCCAGCGCCGGGCCCGCACCTCGCCGGTCGGGTCGGCGCCCACCGGCATCGGAATCTGACGGGTCACGAGTCGGCGGGCCACCTCGGCGGGATGCGGCTCCGCTACCGACGGATCGCCCTCGGCATAGTGGCGGGCCACGAAGTCGGGGCGCAGTCGGCCTTCCAGTGCCGCGGACGCGTCGGCGCGGGTGTTGAAGCAGTCCGGACCCAGTTGACGCACCCAGGCGTCGAATCCGAGATCGGTCTGCCCAGCGGCGCGGAAACGCAGGTGGTGCGCCAGCAACTCGCCCGCCATCTCGTCTTCGCTCGGGTGACGATATGGCCCCTCGGCCACCGTATCCGAGATGGATCTGACGTCGTGCAGACCGTCGGAACCCGGCCCCACCTGTAGATATTCGATCCGGTGCGTATCGTCCCAGAGCACGGTGGCGTACTCCGGATGCGTCGCCGCCAGCTCGCGCAGCGCATCCATGTGCTGGCCCTCCGGCGCGACGACCACCAGCCGTCCACGCCCCACCGGCTGGTGGCCCGGGAACTCGGCGACCCGATCGGTCAGGCGCGTACCACCCGGATCCTCGGTGAGTTCGTGATCTAGCGCGCGGCGCACCAGGTCGGCGGCCTCGTTTTCGCCGAGTTGGCGTGTCGGCGCATCAGTATCGGCGGGCCGTCCGGCCGGGTCGGCGGCGTCGGTATCCCACGGCCGATAGTTATCGACATTATCGTCGGCGTGGCGCGCGACATCGAACGCGACCTCGGCCTCCGCCAGCCCGGTCTTGTCGAGATACTTGCGCAGTGCGTCGCGCCCGGCCTCGTAACCCGCCCGTTCCGGCCGGATCGCTGTTGGGTCATTGGCGCGCGCCGCGGCGCGCTCGGCCCGCCGGTGGGCCCGGTCGTAGGCGTCGATGTAGGCGCGTTCAGCCGGACCGACCGGGACGAATCGGCCCGAATCACGCAACAGGCGAAGGGATTCGATTTCGGCCGCGTACTGACGGGCGCGCTGGTCCCGGATCGCCGGCGTGTCGGTGTGCCGCACCGGTGGCGCTTCGCCGTGCTGGAGTGCGATCCCGTGCGCGCTGTCCCACTGCGCGCGATAGAACGCGGCGAGGTCACTGCCGTCGACATGCGGACCCAACTCGAGCAGCCGGTTGCGCACCTCGCGTGCGGCGGCCTGATGGGCGGCGGCATCGATCATGGTGTCCGCGATCGCGCGGTTGTCGCGGTAGGCCCGCTCGGCTTGTTGCCGTGCCTGTTTGAAGGCGTCGTTGTAGGCCTTGGACAGCAAAGTCTCCGGGGCCGCTGCGGCTTCGGTGCCGAATTGCCGCCACCGGTCGAATTCGAAGGCTCTGGCATGCGCCACGGCCTGCCGGTCCAGCATCAAGTTGACGTACTCGTCGCGGCCCAAGGTGAGCCGCTCGAGCGGACCGTGCGGCCCGCCCCGCTGTTCGGCAAGGTAGGCCGCCCGGATTGCCGCATCGGCGTGCGCCAGGGGTGTCGGACCGAGGCCGAGCAGCAGGGTGTTCGAGGCCGGGTCGTAGCCGGTATCGAGGCCACGGTGCTGCCTGCCGTCGTAGAAAGCGGAATCCACGTCGAGACCGAAGCGGATCTGAACCTCGTGCCGCGCAAGGACTTCCATGGCCCAACGCCCGAGGTCGTTGCCGCCGAGGATGCGCTGCATCCGCTTCAGCGCCCCTTCGGTGATCTCGGCCATCGATGCGTCGAGATGTGCTCCGGCGGGTTCGTCCGGCGGTCGCGGCGCGACCATGCTCTCGGCAACCTCCCGGCGGACCGCCGCGGCATTGTCCTCGACCCAGGCGGCCCGCAGATCGACCGATTCCCGGCGCACCCGCACAGCCCCGGAATCGTCGACGCTGACCCGCAGCCGTTCCGCGACGGCCTCGCCGTAGTGGACCGCGCGGTGCAGCTCACTGCCACGATCGCCCGTCGCGCACGATATCGCGCCGTGATCGCCGCGCGCGTCGACCACGAGCACGCGCAGCCGCTCGCCCGGCAGCACGGCGACCCGATCGTGCAGCCAATTGCCGTCGCCCGCACGGACTTCCGCATCGAGGACAGCGCGACCGACGCGTGCGGCGATCTCATCGACGAGTCGGTTGTGCCGCGCCTCCAGCTCGGCGTGCCGCCGGGTCGCCTCGGCGAGCGCGTTCTGCTGGACGGTGCGGCCCGAATCCGGGTCGTAGCGTCGGATCCTGCTCTCCGCCACCGCCTCTCGACCGCGTTCCATGAGCTCGCGATCGGCTCTATTGGTATCGGGATCGAAACCGCCGAAGCGTCGCACGGCGCGCTCCCAATCGCGCGCGGACGCGCGCAGCTCCCTGGTGAGCGCGGCGTGTTCGCGGACCAGGCGGTGCAGTTCCCGTGCCTGCGTCGGCGACGACGGCATATGCTCCGGAACCCCGTCGGCGTGCTGGTGGGCATCCCAGGCGCCGCCGTGGATACCGCGCAGACTCGCGCCCTCGTGCGGATATATCGGCGAGTCGAACATATCGCCGGACAGCAGCGCCTCGATACCCGCTTCCCGACCGAGTCGCCGCAGTTCTTCGGTTCCCAGCGTCGGATCCGCGGCCCGCACGGCGGCGTCATAGGCATCGAGATACTGCTGATGCAGCTCCCGGGTATACGCCGAATCCGCGAGATCGTGCGTCGAACTCGACTCCGGATATCCGGCCGCGCGCAGCTCGCGGCCGAATTCGGCCTGCCTACCCAGCGCCTCGGCCTCGGTACGCAACTGTGCCGCAACATAATCCGAGCGATCGGTGGCGCGAATACCCGCCGGATCCACCGGGACCCGACCGGAAATCACGGCATCGGCGAGCACCGCGGCGTGTACCAGGGCCTCCGCCTGCGCGGGTTGGCTGCGGTCGTGCGTGTCGATGGAGATATCCATGATGCGGCCGTTGAACGAATCCCTGGGGCCGGATTCGCCCGCCTCGCCGAAGCGCACCCCCGCACCCGCCGCACGCAGCGCGGCAGCAGCTTCCCGGCCTACCTCGGTGCGCTCCAGCACTTCCCACACCGGACCACCGGTCAGATCGCGCGGACGAGCTTGCCATGCACCCGTCGAATCGGCCGGGTCATCGGTTCCCGGCCGGAACTCCGGCGAGTTCGAGCCGTCGCCCGGTGCCCCGGGCCGGTGTACCGATTCGGGGGTCTCCGGCCTGCTGAAGTGCGCGACGACCTTCTCGTATTCGCCCGGTCGGCCGCGCATCGCCTCGTGGTCGAAGGTGACCTCGGTAAAGCCGAGTTCGACGGCCAGCTTGCCGGTAAAGGTCTGGCGCGCGGCCTCTTCCGGGGTGAGGAACAGCTCCTGCATACCGGCATTGAAGGTGTCGAGATTGTCCCGGACCCGGTCGTCGGCATTCCATTCGGCACGTACCTCGGTCACCTGATGGCCGAGCACCCGCATCATGTCCCGGAACATCTCGCGCCCGGTCGGGGTGCCGTCGCCGACCCGGACCGTCGCACGCAGCACGCCGTCGGCGTCGACCCGGCCGTGGATGCCGTGCTGGTTATCGCCGCCGTACCGGTTGGTGTAGGCATTCGGGCGGTCGTCGATCTCCGCCTCCTGCCTGCTCGGATCCTCCGGGCGCAGCGCGATATCGTCCGCGCCGTGTTCGGGCGGCGATTCACTCGCGTGCGCGCGGATTTCGGCGAGCCGGGACATGACGGTGTCGTGCCAGGCGCCGCGACCATATTTCTCGAACTCCGGCCGCAGCGCGGCGACGCGTTCGGTGATCGCATCGACGACCGCACGCGGCAGGTGGTGGTCGATGAATTCGATGGTGTCGCCATTGCGGCGCAGGAAGTGTTCGGCGAACGGGCTCAACGCATCTCGGGCCGCGGCGCTGTCTTCGAATCCGCGACTGTGGTCGATGCCGAGCACCTCGCGCTGCGGGCCGATCATCCAGCCGTTGGCATCGCGGTCCGGAATCCGGATCAGGGTGTCCAGCAGACCGAGCGCACGACCGGCGACGGTATCGGCGTAGCCGAGTTCGTGCACGTCGATGAACTGCGGATGCCGCTCGGCCGCAACGCGTCCCGCCAGCTTCTCCATATAGACGACATTGGATTTGGATTTGGGGTGGAACACCTCGGGCACATTCGCGCCGATGGTGCGCCCGAGCAGCGAGGCCAGCCGTTCGGCGACCGCATGACGCGGATTCAGCACGGTCTTGCGGATCAGCTCGGTGCCATTGTTGAACCGGACCAGCTCGACCTTCCTGGCGGAATCGACGGTGCTGCCCTGGCTGAGCACCGTGACCTCGCGCTCGCCGGAATCGATTGCCGCCCGGACGATATCGTCGAACGAACGGATACCGTGCGCGTCATCCCAGGCGTTGCCGTAGAACTCGGCGTGGGTGTCGTTCGAATGTTCGAGACGATGGGCGGCCACCTCGGGCCGGATCGCGTGGAGGCCCGCCTCGTTGGCGATCCGATCCAGTTCGGCCGCCGGAGTTTGCGGATGCTCGTCGTGTGCGCGGGCGCGGGCCTCGTCGTAGGCGTCGGTATAGGTGCGTTCGAGCGGAGTCTCCGCGAGATCGTGTCCGGCCGCCCGAAGTTGCTTTACCGCAACGATTTCCAAGGCGTGTGCCCTGGCTTCCTCATCGAGCATCCGGTCGATGTATTTCTCGCGCGGCAGCCGCATGCGCTCCTGCGCACCGCCCGGCGTCTCACGAGCCTGGGCCAAATCGACGTGGATGGCACCATGCACGAGCGCGGCCATCTGCTCCGCATCGGAAGCGCCGACATCGAGCACGAGAATCCGACGGCTCGGGTAGTAGCGGTCATCGGCGCCGGATTCGTACACGATCTCGACGCCGTGGCGGGTGAGCACCTCATCGGCCCAGCGGCCGGCTTCGGTCTGCACCAACTGTTCCCGGATTCGCGCGGTGCGCTCCCGCGCCGCCTCTCCCGCCCGGTCGAGCGGAGTGAGATCGCTGGTGCGCTCGAATTGGCTCGACGACGGCTCATCGATCGCCTCGACCCGAATGCGGCCGGTCTGGTCGGTATCGACATTCAGATGTTCGCGGATGACGTCCGGTCGCGCCAGCAGGTCCCGGATCTCCGGGTTGTGCCGTGCCTCGGCCAGCACCCGCTGATGATCGTCGGTACCGGAGGCGATGATCAGTCGATCGGGCTCGCCGGGGATATGGACGATGTGCTCATTGAGCATTCGGGCATTGGGGTTGCGCAGGTGCTCGCCAAGCACTTCCGCGAAGGCCGTCCCGGCCAGCTGATCGGCGCGGTGATCGTAGGTCGCCTGGGCGTGCTGGCGCTGGTCCGCGAGATCGGCCAGCCTGCGCAGATCGTGTGCCTCGGTGCGCAGCTGCGCCTGACGCTGCGGCGGGACATCCTGTCCGGCAAGCTCATTCGTGATCCGCTGTAGCCGGTCGGCAATCTGGCGCTGCAGTGGCTCTCGACCGAGCGTCGGATCCAGCTGGAGGGCCGCGGCTCGCTTGGTCAGATCTTCCGAGACCTCACTCAGATGCCGCAGCGCCGCCTCGCGATCGATGGCCGCGGCGCGCATTTCCGCGACCCGCTCGGGCGAGTCGAGTTCGTGCATGCGGGTGCCCGCTGGCGTTTCGGCCATGGCCGCATGCGCGCGATCCCAGGTGCTGCCGTAGAAGTCGGTGTAGTTCTTGCCGTTTCGCCATTCGTGGGTTGCGATCTGTTGGCGCAGGGCGTCGACGCCGACCTCGTGCGCGGCCTGCCGGATCTCGGCCGGGCTCAGTGTCGAATCGCTCGCCGCCAGGTCGGCCGCGGCGCGATCGCGGGCGTCGGTGTAGGTCTGTTCGAGCGGGTGCACCTTGATGTCGTGGCCGAGATCGCGGAATTCCTCGGCCATTTGGAAGCGTCGCCCGGTCGCGGCCGCCTCCTCGTCGACCATGGTCCGGACGAATTCCTCGCGCGACATCGATCTGGGATCGCCCGTTCGGCCCGACACATAGCGTTCGGCGTGCACGGATTCGTGTGCCAGCGTGAGGGCCTGCTGCACATGATCGGCGCCGGAGGTGTACGCGACGGCGCTCAGCTCACGGCGACGGAACTCACCGCCGCGGCCGTCAGCGGCATCGGACTCGAATCTGTCCCGTACCGGCCCGGTATCGAACTCGGCCATGATCTGGCGGCCGATCTCGGTCTGCCGCAGCAGTTCCCGCACCTGATCGGGTTGCGCGTCCAGGGAGCGGCCAATGCGCACCGCGGGATCGTCCGAGTGCTGGGCGCCCGGTTCGGCGCCGAGCGGATGCAGCGGCTTTCCCGCGGCGTCGAACACAATGGCGTAGGTGCCACGGATTTCGCGCGGCACCGTCGGCGGAAATCCCTCGACCCGGCCCGCACCCGGATCGCGCACCACCAGGCCGCCGTTCTCGTGCACGAGTACGTACGCGTGCGCGCCGACTCGATACTGATCAACCGGGGCGTTGTATTCATCGACGATCAATGCCGAGGAACCCTCCGGCATGGAAGCCAATAGCCGCGCGATCTCGCCGTGATCGCCGTACTTGCGCAGCTGCCCACCCGCTGCGTCCTGCACCTCCCCGGCCGACATGCCGTCCATGCCGATCACCCGCTCCGGCAGCCTGATCGACGCACTGCCGGTGAGCGCTTTGATCAACCGCAGCGACAGCTCGGCACACCGACCGCGATTACGCTCCGGAATACGCAGCGGGGCATCATCACTCGCCTGCCGATGCGGAGTATTCGCGCCATCGTGCGGCGCGGTTCTGTCGGCGGGCGCTTCGCCCGTGCGGTGCGCGGGCGTTTCCGGCCCCGCGATGGGCACGAAAGCCACTGCGGGATCGATGGATTCGGCCCGTTCGCGAGCTGCCGCACGGCGTGCCTCGACATCCTCGGCGCGCCGCTGCTCCGCATCCGAACTGTCCGCGCGATGCGTCTTGGACGATTCCGATGCATCGGCATCGTCGCGATGCACCGAACCATGCTCGTCCCCAGCCGAATCCGCCCCACGCCATTCGCCGCCGGGTTCGTGCCGCGCTGCCCCCTCCTCTGCGCGCACCGAACCGTCACCGTCCGGGCGCACCGCTGTACCGTCAGCCCGAGCAACACCCGCACCGTCGAGTCGGCGGCCACCGTCACCCACCGCACGCTCGCCATCCGACCGGACCGGGCTCTCACCATCCAACCGCACGCCGCTCTCGTCCCCCGGGCGAGGCACACGCTCGCCATCGGGCCGCACCGGACTCTCCCCTTCAGGGCGCACCACACCCGCACCGTCGGGACGTGCCGCGCGCTCGCCTTCCGCTCCCACCGGGCTGTCACCCTCTGGACGCTCTGCACCCGCACCGTCAGGCCGCGCAACCCGCTCGCTGTCCGAGTGCACCGGACTCTCACCGTTGGGGTGCGCCGGACTGTCGCCCTCAGGGCGTACCGCAGGCTGACCGTTGGGCCGCGCAGCGGGGTCACTCTCGGGGCGCACAGGAGTCTCGTCCTGAGGGCGAACCGCGCGATCACTGGCGGGTCGCGGGGCACCATCGCCGTCGGGGCGCGTGGCAGGACCGGTTTCGGGGTGGGCTGTGGAATCGGTGGCTGCTCGGGCCGTGACGCCGGTGTCGGCGTGGGCATCGAGGTGGATCGGTGCGGCATCCGCTCGCGGGGCGGCGACGGGTTCGGCGACGTTCGAGTTTGATGCGGATTGCGCTGCGCCCGCACGGTTTTCGGTTGAAGATCGGCTTGCTGCGGGGCGGGCCTCGGAGCTATCGCCGGTACGGAATCGGTCTGCGGCGGTACGGGCGTCCGGGCCGGAGGTTGGGGTCGAACGTTCTCCGGTGCGCGATTCGGCGCTCGACTGTGGACGGGTGGGTTCGCTGCGTTGTGCGTCGGTGCTGGAGGCGGTGCCGGGCTGGCGTATCTCGGCGGTGCTGGAGCGGGGCGTGGATGTCGGTGCGCCGCCGCGGGTGTCGGCTCCGGAGTGGGTCGGGGAGGTCGCGGTGTGGGGTGGGGTGGCACCGGTCTGGGCGGGGCCCGACACTGCTGCGGCAGTACCGGACGCGTTGTCGCTGGAGGCATGCGTTCCGTCGGTCGTCGAAACGGGATGCGCACCTGCGGGAGCCAGGTCGGCTCGCGTTCCGACATCGGCCCGAGCCGACGGGGACTGATTCGCGTCCGGCGACACCGCTCCACCGTGATCGACGGACGCCGTACGCGCGCCCGAACCTCCATTCGACTCACCGGCCATCGAATTCGTCTGCACCGCAGTGTGATCCGATTCGCCTGCGGGACGGACCGTACCATCCCCGGACGCATGCCCACTCGTGGTCGCATCGCCCGCGCCGTGCGTATCCGCGGAGCCGCTATCACCAACTCGCGCTGTCGAACCATCATCACCAGCATGCGCCGTCGAACCATCATCACCAGCACGCGCAGCCGAACCCCCCTCGCCAGCGTGAGCTGTCGAACCCCCGTCACCAGCGTGAGCTGTCGATCCATCGTCACCAGGACGTGCAGTTGAGCCTTCGTCACCAGCACGCGCGGTCGAACCGCCATCTCCAGCGTGAGCGGTCGAACCATCATCACCAGCACGCGCTGTCGAACCATCCCCCGCACGTGCGCTCGAACTATCATCGCCAGCACGCGCCGTCGAACCATCACCGGCGGCCCCCGCCTTCGACATTCCGCCATCATCGCCATGCGCCCGCACCGAATTATCGCCCGCACCATGACTATTGGCCCCGTCCGCACCGGCCGCTCCCGAACCGTCCTCGGCAACATGCGCAGTCGACCCATCTCCGGCCGCAGCCCCGTCACCCGCGGCCCGACCGTTTACCGACTCCCCCGAATGGCCCGCATTCGGCGCACCCTCACCGACCCGGCCGTTCCCCGAGTCACCCGCACCCCCGTGCGCACCCAGATCGGCACCGCCATCACCAGCACCCACCGGACCGGCATCCGGCCGAAACCCGATCCGGGTCAGGCTATCCGGGTTCACCGGCGACCCGCTCGGCCGATACCACTCCGGATGCCGATTCGCATAGAACTGCTCGGCCAGCGCCCGATTCGCACCGGACATCGCGCCATTCGTCGCACCCGCCGTCAACATGCGCAGATCGAACTCGGTGCTCTTCAGACCTTCGACGGCCTTATCCCAGCCGCCCTGTTCACCATCCTTGGCCCAGGTGATGCCGAACTGCGTGGCCACACTTCCGCCGAACCCGGCGAGCGCGCCGACGGTACCCGCCGCCGAGCCCGTGATCAGCCCGCGCAGCCAGGCCTTCATCTCGACCTCGGCCAATCGCTTGCCGAGCATCTCACCCAGCGGACTGGCCACACCAGCACCCACCGCCGAACTGACGCCGGTGACCGCGACCTGCTCCCAGTTGACCTCCTTGCGGTGTCCGGAATTCACCTGATACTGCTGAATACCCCAGTCCTGGACCGTGCCGAGTGCGGTATCGATGGCAATGTGACGGACCAGGAACTCAGCCAGTCGCCGGCCGAGGAATTTGGCGACGATATCGACGATCTTGTCCATTATCCGTTTGGCGATAATCCGAATCGCCACCCGAGTGCCCGCGATCGCCAATGCCTCTTCGGCAGGCGCGGTCGGCGGAAAGATCCATGCGATCGCGATCTCGGCCGCCAACAATGCCAATGAGGTGATCAGCATCAGCTGGCCGTATTCGATCTCGGTACCGACGCCGGTCGCCGAATCGGCCAGCTTCTCGAAGTCCTTGGCCAGATTCTCGAGTGACTGCGGCCCCTCGAGATAGCTGTCGAAATTCTCGAGAATCTTGTCGATGCCGTCGCCGTCCTGATACGCCTTCAGCGACGCCGCTTTCGCATCCCTGATATCGGGCAGGATATCGCGCAATCCGGCCGCGGCCGCGCGCCAGTCGTCGGCCAGGCCCCACATGCCATCCGGATCGCCCGCCGGCCAGTCGGAGCCAGCGACCCACTCCAACCATTTGAGATATCCGGGCAGCTCAGCCATTCGCACTCACCCCTGGATCACCAGCTGGAATCGGTGACCCCGCGGTCCGCGCCCGGCTGTCGAGAAACGAACTCGACATTGCTGAATTCCATCGGGGCGCGGTCATCGGCGGCGAACGCGCGCCGCTCTTCGGCATTCGGCGGCGCGAGCGAAACCGTTGGTGCCTTCGGCATTTCGGCGCTCAGGTCGGGCATGCCCTCGATCAGATCCGAAAGTTTCGGCAGTCGCGCACGGCGATCGTGCAGGGGCGTCATCAGCTCCTGCGCCTTGCGCATCACCTCGGCGGTGGCCTGCTGAGCTGCTTCCGTCACGGCCTTGGCGATCTCGCTGTAGCTCAATTCGTCAATATCGGAAGCGAATTTGGTTTCGATAATGGTGCCGTCGGCGTTCACCGTGACGGTAATCCGTTTGCGCACAGTCGCACTGGCGGTCAGTTCGGCGCGCTGCTGCTGTACCTTCGCGATCGCGCGAAACTGCTGCTGGACCTCATCGAGCACTGCGGCCATCTCGGCCTTGGCGAATTCGTTGGTCATACCCCCGCCCCCGATTACCGAAAGCCGTCGCCGTTGGAGTGGTCCATCCGCCGCAGCTCCTTGGCGGTCTTGGTCTGACCGGTGTAGAAGTTGTCGAAATTCGTTGCGGTGGTCTTGATATTGGCGGTCATATTCGTGCGCGCCACCTTGTAGCCATCTGGCCCGTCGGCGAACTGTCGGCCGAGCTTATCGTTGCCCCAGGGCTCACCGCGTCCGGCGAGCGCCGCGTCCAACGTGCTCAGCACGCCATTGACCCGATCCCGGACCGCGCTGGTCCGCTCCGCGGCCCTCTCGAACAGGTCCGCGTCATGCGTCAACTTGTCCGACATCGCGCCAACTCCTCGAGCTCCTGCGGTCACCCGCGCCATCACCATCGGATCCTCTGATTCGACGATGACAGCGCTGGGCAACTCGTCAGTAGCTCGAAAATGAACGAAAGGTGCCGTGGCAGTTACACACCCGCTCCCGCGTAGACCGATCGCCTCTCATAAACGTCAACAACCGGGACGGATCGGCTCACCTAGGGACACCGCCGCTGGCACCGACACCGTCGCCCGCTACATCGCACCGGGACTCATCCAGGTGGTGTTGTTGGTCGATCACCTGCTGACCACCGTGGCAGTTGGGGCGCACACCGGCGGATCACCAACTGGCGTCGGTAACCCCGCTGCGTTCGGTGCGGTCATGGTCGAAGGCCTCGACATCGGTGAAAGTCATCGTTTCCCGGTCCGATTCGAGGCGTGCCGGGCTGGTCGGAGCCGGTACCGGCTTCGGCATCATGGCAGTCAGATCCGGAATGCCATCGACCAGATCGGACAGCTTCGGCATTTGCGCTCGATGAGCGAGCAAGGGGGCCATCAATTCCCTCGCTTGGCGAGTCGCGTCGGCGGCTGCCTGCTGCGTGGCGTCGACCACCGCGGTTGCGATCTCGGCATAGCTCAGGTCGGTGATCTTCGAGCTGAACTCGACGCTGATGATGATGCCGTCGGCATTCACCGTGGCCGTGATGCGTTTGCCCCGCACGGTGGCTCGGCCGACGATCAGATTGCGTTCGCGCTGCAATCGCGCAATCTCGCCCATCTGCTTTTCGAAATCGTCTATGAGGGCGTACATCTCGGCATTCGAGTGCTCGTTCGTCATATGACCTCGCTCGATTCGAAGATCCGATCACATCGCTGCGGATCCGCGAGCACATCGCGGACGAAACGTCCGAGATCGTTGTCGGCGGGCAGATTCGGATACCGCAGCCTGCACACCACCTCATCGCGGATCGAAACCGTCAGGCGCGCATGGACATCACCACCCTGCCCCATGACCTCGCGATGCCATTCGACCCGCAGCCCCGGTTCATCGGTCGCCAGCACCCGGGTCCCGACCCGCAACATGAGCCTGCCGGTGTCCCGATAGAGCACTACCGGCACACCGCCGAGATGACCGAATACGCCCCCCAATCGAGCGGGCAACTCCGACGCAGCGCCGACTTCGCGCAGCACCCCGGTCACCGTGTCCAGATCGGCAAGTTCCCCATAACCGCTCAGCGACCGCACAAGCACGCCCTGGGCTCTGCCACCGTGTTCGCCACTGTTCGGGGTGATCGGGCCACCGCCCACGCTCCCCACCGCAGTCACGGGCATCGAGCCGACCTCAGGACCACCCATCCCCCGATCAGCGTCAGCCCAATCAGCCCTTAGCAGCATTGTCGCCACTGGCACGGCATATGCCTGCGCGCGAGCAACCATCTCATCCATACCGATAACCTCCAAGGCCGAATCCTCATCTCGCCCACCGCCCTTATCCGGCCCCATTGACAGATTCTGTTCGGGCACAACCAAATTCGCCGATCCCAGCGGCATCCAGCGCGGATGCTCCGGCCGCGGCAGCGCAGGTTCCGACCTGCGCTCCGGCTCTGGTTCAGGCTCGGGCACCGGCTCAGGTCCGGGCTCGGGCTCCGGGTCGGGCGCGTGCTCCGGCTCAGGTTCGGGCTGCGGCTGCGGCTGCGGCTGCGGCTGCGGCTGCGGCTGCGGCTCAGGTTCGGGCTGCGGGTCGGGCTCGGGCTCCGGCTCCGGCTCAGGCTCGGGTTCGGGCTCCGGCCCGGGCTCTGGCTCAGGCTCCGGCTCGGGCTCGGGCTCCGGTTCGGGCTCGGGCTCCGGCTCGGGTTCGGGCTCGGGCTGCGGCTCGGGTTCGGGCTCGGGCTGCGGCTCCGGCTCGGGCTCCGGCTGCGGCTGCGGCTCCGGCTCCGGCTCGGGTTCGGGCTCCGGCTGCGGCTCCGGCTCCGGCTCGGGTTCGGGCTCAGGCTCCGGCTCCGGCTGCGGCTCCGGCTCGGGCTCCGGCTCCGGCTGCGGCTCGGGTTCGGGCTCCGGCTGCGGCTCCGGCTCCGGCTCGGGTTCGGGCTCCGGCTCCGGCTCCGGCTCCGGCTGCGGCTCCGGCTCGGGCTCCGGCTCCGGCTCCGGCTGCGGCTCGGGTTCGGGCTCCGGCTCCGGCTCGGGCTCGGGCTCGGGCTCGGGCTCGGGCTCGGGCTCGGGCTCAGGTTCGGGCTGCGGCTCGGGTTCGGGCTCCGGCTCCGGCTCGGGCTCCGGCTCGGGCTCCGGCTCCGGCTCCGGCTCCGGCTCAGGCTCCGGCTCCGGCTCAGGCTCCGGCTCCGGCTCGGGCTCGGGCTCGGGCTCCGGCTGCGGCTCGGGCTCGGGCTCGGGCTCGGGCTCGGGCTCAGGCTCAGGCTCAGGCTCAGGCTCAGGCTCAGGCTCAGGCTTCGGGTGCGGGTCCTCCCATACGCTGTCGTCCGGAGGCTCCGGTGCGTCGTAGTCTTTGGCGCCGGGTGGGGCGAAATATCTTGGGGTGTAGGGGATACTCGACGTTGTGTCCGGGGGCTCCGATGACTCGGGTTCGTCGGGGTCGCCCTCGGGGCGTGCGGGTGTTGGAGGCTGTCCGCCGTTGGGATCGGTTGTTGGAGGCTGTCCACCGTTGGGATCGGCTGTTGGGGTCTGGGCTTCGGGGATAGCGGACGGTTGCGGGGCCGCGGGGCGTGGGGGTGTACTCGTCGAGTTTCCTTGCGTGGCAGCAGGGTTTTCAGCAGCAGACAACTTGTCGGCCGCCCGCTGCGTTTCGGCCTCGGCGGCGTTGTACTCGTTCGCAGCCTGCTCGAGAGCGTCGATGGCGGCGAGCTTGCGGGGGGCCTCCTCGGTGGTCATGGTCCGATCGCGCAGACGGTTCGCCTCGGCCCGCACCTCGTCTGGAGTCGAGAGGTTGTTCTCATCCAGCGGCAGCTTCTCCCGATACACCGCCGCGACCGCCGCATCGCGCGCGGCCTTCAGCTCCCGCAGCCGCTCGACCTGCGCGGCGTGCTCACGGGTCAACGCCTCCACCTCCGGTGAGACCGCACGTTCGGGCACGAACTGGCGCGGGGAGGGCGACTCGAGATTGGATGTATGGGTCTGGCCGGACGAATCCGTAGCCACGCGAACATAATTGATCTCCGCACCCGGATGAGCCAGGGCGTCGGCAAGTCGAGACTCACCCCGCGCCGCCTCCGCCCGCAATGCCTCGGTCAGCAGCCGATCATGCGGCGCCCCCGCACCCGCCTCGGAACTGCGGCCGACCACGATCACCCGCGGCGGATCGCCATCGACCAACCCGACTCGATCGGAAACTTCCTCCGCACCAAGCGATCTCAGATAGTCGCTGCTCGTCTTCGCCGTGATCTCGTCCGTCTTCGCCAGCATCTGATCCCGAACCTCGTTGTACCGGTTCGCGGCCCGCTCGAGCGCATCGATCGCCGCCAACTTGCCGGGCGCCTCATGGCTGCTCATCGTCCGATCACGCAATTGATCCGCCTCGGCCCGCACCGCCTCCGGAGTCGACAGCTTGCCCTCATCCAGCGGCAGCGTTTCCCGATACACCGCTGCCACCGCCGCATCCCGCGCGGCCCGCAATCCTGGTAACTGCTCGGTCAAGGCCGCGCGATCACGGGCCAACACCGCCACCTCATGCCGCACCGAAGGCGACAACTCATGCGGCACTTGCGAATCCACCTGCCGCAACCGCCGCGGCTCCGAACCCGACTCCCCGTCCGGCCTGCGCGACTGCTCACCCTCCGACCTACGCTGCCCAGTCTCGACCTTCGCCGACTCCCCCTCCGATATCGGCCGCGTGCCGTCAGGCTGCTCCGCCCTCAGCGTCGACTGCACGCCCTCCGGCGTGGGCCGTTCCCCTGACCTCTGTCCCTCGGTGTCCGGCTCAGGCCGCTCCTGCGACTCCGGCCCCGACCGCTCGATCTCCGGCTTGGACTGTCCCGACTCAGATTTCGGGTGTTCCGCCTTGGACTTCGGCTGCTCACCCTCCACTCTCGGCTGCGTCCCATCAGGCTGCCCCCACCCAGATTTCGAGCGCTCGGCCCTGGACCTCGGCTGCTCACCCTCCACTCTCGGCCGCGTCCCATCAGGCTGCCCCGCCTCCGATTTCGGCCGCTGGCTTTCGGGATGAACCCGCTGTTCAGGTCCGGACGGTGCCTCGTGCGGCGCGCTGCCGTCGATGTGGTTCTCGGCCTTGCCGTTTTCGGCTGCCCGCGGAGCCTCTTCCGCCCCCGAACGCGCTTGTACCGGCTGGTGGCTCTCGGGGGCAGTACCCGCTCCTGGCTGTTGTGGGAGGCCCGCACGAGATCCGTTGCCGGTCGGGCGAGGATCTGGAGTATTCGGCCGTTGTTGGCCGGCCTCGGCGCGCGAGCCATCGGGCGCCTTCGACGAACCCGCCAAAGGCGAACGCCCTTCAGTCCCTGACGGTTTCGGCTCGCCGGTGACGACCGAACGGTTTTCCGACACCGGACGGGATTCCGGCCCAGGACCGCCTTCCGCAGCCGGGCGATTCTCCGCCGCACTCTGGGGACCCGCGTTTTCGCTGGATTGGTGCTGCTGCCCCGACTCGCCTCGGGGCGCTTCGGACGAGGGCGCCTGGGACCTGGCCTCCCCCATTGCGTGACCCGGCTCTGCACTGCGCGCGCCGTTCCCCGCTCCGTCGGGCTGAGCGCCTCCGATGGACCTGCCCGCGGGATCGCTCCCACGCGAACCGCCGTTCCCCGGGTCACCGTGTCCTGCACCGGTTTCCGGCGAATGCGTCGCGCTCCCGTCCGCGCCGCGCGGCGGGCCGTATTGTCCGGCTTCCGGCGCTCGATATCCCCCGGCCCCGGTCCCGTTATTCGCGGCCACCGCGGCCTTGCGCATGTCATAGACGTGCTCGGCCCCCCGATTCCCACCCACCAGCACGCCATACGCCGTAGTGCTCGTCAGCACCAACGGGTCGATCTTTCTCGGATCGATCGCACCGTAATTCCAGGTTCTGGGATCCCAGATCTTCGCATTGGGATCATTCAGAATCGAGCCGCTGGCCCAGGCGCCATATCCACCGATCACACCCGCGCCCATGCCGACGGCCGCCCCCTTGGTGATCCCCGTCAGGTAGTTGGTCGGCATAGGAATCTTGTTGGCGAGCTTGCCGAGCGCACCACCGGCGGGTCCGCCGAACGCGCCCGCGACGGCAGCGGTGGCAGCGGTCACCCGCAGCCGCTGCCAATCGAAATCCTTGCGGGTCCCCGCGCCGATCTGCCAACCCTGAATCGCGACATCCTGCCCCGCGCCGAGCAGCGTGCTCAAAACAACGTGCCGGGCAGTGAATTTCAGCATCCAGCGAATGCCGCTGCGGGCCAGAATCTTGCCGATCGTCTCGATCGCCTTCTCGCCGATCACTCGAATGGCGATCCGCTGAGCCGCCATCGCCGCTGCCTCCAACCCCGGCGACAGCGGCGTCGGCGGCGCCCAGACCAGGGCGATCTCGGTGGCCAGCATGGCGAGCGAGGTGTAGATGAGCAGCTTGGTGTACTCGATCTCGGTGCCGAGCGCATCCGCCGAATCAGCCATTGCGGCAAGTACATCGGCGAGATGGTCAATCGATTTGTCACCCACCTGAAGCTCGTGCAAACGCTCCTTCATGGCCTCGATGCCATCGCCCCACGGATAGGCGTCCTCGGTCGCCTTCGCCGCGGCCTTCAGCTCTGGCAGCAGATCACGAATCGCGTCGCTGGCGGCCTTCCAGTCATCGCGGATCGCCCAGATATCGTCTTCGTCACCCTCGGGCCAATACGAACCGGCAACGAACCCGAGCCAGTGCAGCCACGGGGGCAGATAGAGGGACACCGAGGACCCCGCTAAATCCCGAAATGATCATTCGCGAGCGCGGTCGCGGCCTTGTACTGCCCCTCGGAGTACGAGCCGAGCGTCGTCGTCAGATCCCCCATGCCCTTCGTGATTTCGGCGTGGGTGAGTGTGTATCCGTCGGGCCCGTCGGCGAAATTGCTGCCGTAGGAGTCATCGCCCCATGCGGCGCCCTTTGCGGCCAGCGAGGTCTCCAGCTTCGTCAGGATCGCCGCGACGCGGTCGTGCAACACGCCCATATCCCGTGCGGCGCAACGCAACTGCTCCGGGGTCACCCGCACCTTTTCCGCCACGTCGAACCCCTTCCGCAAAGCACCGGACTTTCGACAGTGGCACGAACAACGATCGAACCGATAGTGCCCGCAGCGCGAATTAACGCTGTTCTGATACGCCCGTGCCGGACAACAGAACACGACCGCAGAGGCGATCGGTGCTGGTAGGACTCCGGCGATCGATCCAGCCCCAGCGGAACCGATCTCGCCACCGGCTTACGACTTCTTGACGCGGCTCAGCCGGATATATTGCGCCGCCGCAGATCCTGCGCGAGCGCGAGGAACACGAAGAAGTTGGGAACATACCGAACCGGTGTGGTCGTCAGCGCGCGCCACTGCCCGGCGACCCGCAGGCTCACGAGACCGTCACGAACCCTGATCTCTTCGATCTCTGACCACGCAACGGACTTACCGCCCGAACCCACGAGCCCCGATGTCATCCAGACATCACCGAAGTCCAGACGCTGCCCGGCATCGATTGCGGCTGCGGTACTGGGCAATTGAGCATCGGTAACGGCCTGCTGAATCGCCGGACCCCATTCCTCCGGACGCTCGAACCCGCTCCGCACGACGACCTTCGCACCCGTGACGTCGGTACAGGTGTAGGCGTAGGTAATCCTGATCGTCGTGCCATACCCGTTGTGCCGCACAATATTCTGCAGCACCGACGTCGTGTCGTACCGAAAAGCCCGCACCTCGCCACGGAACGCGACCACGAAACCGCGCTGGAACAGTTCGAGCCGAGACCCGCGATTACGTCCCTCGAAGTAACGCAACCGGACCAGATCCCATAACAGCCGCCCCGAGAACATCACCGCGAATACCCCGGCGAAGATCTCACCGACGACGAACCCACCGGCCATCGAGCCGAGCAGCACTGCCCAACCCACCGCAGTGACGATCACCATCCCCCGATACCGCCGCCACCCCGGTGCCACGGGTAGATAACTCGCCCGGTGCGCACCGAGTCCGGCCCCGACCGCCGCCTCGTGCTCATTGGCGCCCGGCCGACCCGCGTTCAGCTCCATCGCTCGAATCGTGCCAGCGCGAGCGCCCGCGAGACCACCGCCTTAACGGATCCGATGCACCCGGCGGCAGCCGGCAACCCGGATGCGAGGATCGGGGCATGCGAGTACTGGTGCAGCGCGTATCCGCCGCTCAGGTGACCGTGGACGGCGAGTCCGTCGGCCGGATCGAGCCGAATCCGCAGGGACTGGTCGCCCTGGTCGGGGTGACGCACGACGATGCCGAGGCGACCGCGAAGGCGCTGGCGGACAAGCTGTGGCGGCTGCGGATTCTCGAGGGTGAGCGCTCGGCGGCCGATCTGGACGCGCCGATTCTGGTGGTCAGTCAGTTCACGCTCTATGCCGATACCGGCAAGGGACGGCGGCCGTCCTGGTCCGCGGCCGCGCCGGGTGCTGTCGCCGAACCGCTGGTCGAGACCTTCGCCCAGGCGCTGCGCGAACTCGGCGCGACCGTCGCCACCGGCCGGTTCGGCGCGCATATGCATGTCGAACTCGTCAACGACGGACCGGTGACACTGCTGCTCGAGGGCTGAGCACAACCCCGGAGCGCAACCACCCCGAACAAACTGCCCGCGGCAGGTATTTGCTCGACCACACTGTATCGTCCGCACGGAACGACCCCAGCGCACGGAAGCCCAGTGCACCCGCTGTCAACGGGTCGATCGCGGCGGCGGCGGTCGCCGGGGGATTGCCTGCTCGTTCCGGCCATTTCTATGGCAAACTCGGTCGAGCAGAATGCGGCCGCTCGACGTGGCGCGGAAGGTAATGCGGGAGTTGAGGTCGCGATGGATCTGAGTGCGCTCGAGCGTCGGGTAGCCGAGGATCGCCGGGCAGCCGTCGACCGAACGGTCGAGAACGAGTTGCGTTTGGCCACGTCGCTCTGCGACCTCGCCAAGGCACTGGTCGCCACCAAGAACGGCGAGGGACGTGACCGCACGGCCGAGGCATTGGCGCCCTCCCAGGAGTCCGTCGGCATCCGGCTGCACTGGCTCGCCGCCGGGCGGGTCACCGCGCAGTTCGCGGGTGAAGTACAAGAGGCGCTGCGCGTATTCGAGCAGGCCACCCGCCATATCGGCCACCGAGAACTGGCCGCGAGCACCATCCGCAATGCCTGCCACACATATCGTCAAGTGGCGCACACACATCCGCAGGTGGCCGCCGTCTGCGCGGATGGGCTGTCGAAGTGCGGCGTGTGGCTGTGCCGTCTCGACCCGGGTGCCGCCGTTGCCGCCAGCGAGGATGCCGTGCGGATCCGCAGTTCGCTGTTCGCGACGAATCCGGATCAGGCCGGTAAGTACCTCGCGAGTCTGAATATGTTGCTGCGCACACTGATGGTCGGCAGACAGCGCAAACAGGCCGTCGCGATGTACCGCGAGCGGTACGCGGCCTGCACCTCGCCCGAGATGACGGCGCGGCTGCGCGAAACCCGGATCGAGGATATCGACCTCACCAGCAAGACCCTCACGGCGCTCACCAAACTCGAATGCCGGACACTCCAGCGCGCGGGACACCTCACCCAGCAGCAGATCCTGTACCAAACCTCGGGCGACCTGTCGACCATCGAGGAGATCAACTGGAAGCTCGCACTGGTCGGCTTGAAGCCGCTGGCCGCGGGCGCACTACCCGATCCACCCTCGCGGCCGGTGGAGATCGGTGCGACCTTCGGTGCGCTGAGCGTGCGTTGTAGTTCCCGCGATGCCGTCGCCCAGGTCCGCGCGGCCATTATCGCGGCCTACGCCGCCGATAACGCAGGCCAGGTCGACCGCTCGGCGGTGCGCGGTGCACACGAAACCCACTGGCACACCTTCGATCCCGAACTGAACGCCACGGAATCCCTCGGCGATGACGTGGTGCTCATCGAACAGCCCTATGGCGGTTCGGTGGTCGTCATGAGCCTGAAATGGGAGATGACACCGGTCGGCAGACATCCACTGGCACAGCATCTTTCCAACCGCTGGCAGGTGATCAGCGTGACTGCGAACGAAAAGATGTCCTACGAACTGTGCCGGTACGACAATGGCGTGGCCACCCAATACGCCGCGCTGGGTCGCCCGAGCGGCCAGGCACCGCTCGATACCCCGCTGGCGCCGCTGGACTTCGCCGCCCTGGCCGACTACGGCGCGGACTACGCGTCCGAAACCCAGGTCCGCGCCGCCTTCGGCAATACCGACATGTTCGCGAAGCTCACCCAACTACCCGCCAGCGGCATTCGGCAAGCCGCACTCGCGATTCCGCTCGCCGACTACGGCGACAACGTGCTGTTCTTCCGCAAGTCGGCGAGCTGAGCAAATCTGCGAGGTCGGCGGTGCCGCGCGCCGCCGCTCCGGCAGTTGATCCGTTCACTCCCAATGGGTTTCCAGCCGCTGGAGCATTCCGGCGATCAGGTCATCGATCTTCTGCACCAGCCGCCCCTCACCGATGCCGAGCGCGACCGGAGCTTGGTCGAGCTCGATCACATAGCGGCCGTCGTCGGGCAGGTCGCGCCACACCAGAATTCGCTCCAGGATGCCGCGCGGACCGAACTTCGAATGGCCCTGATGGATGGTGATCACACCGGTCCGGGTGGCGGGAATGGCGAAGAATTGGTCACTGCGGCTCACCGTCGACGTGCTGGCGGTCTCGGTGACCCGGGAACCGCCGAAGTCGAACCGCTCATGATCGGCGACCCGATCGGTCAGGATCGGAATGCTGCCGGTCCGGCCGGGCCGCGTCTTCGGCAGCAATCCGACGACCGCATCGGCCACCCCCCACGGACCGCATTCGGTAATCGCGTAACCGCTACTGTGCCAAGGGGTTTCACCGGGCTGCTGGGCCAGTAGAAAGCCGCGGGCACCGGACCGGACGCCACGCGCCCGGATCCACTGCTGCGGATCTTCCTGGTCCGCGTCGTTCCACCCCAGCACCTTCACCAGGACCTCGGGCCGCGAGATGACCTCGAGCACCTCGCGCATCGAGCCGTCCACGGTATCCCGCAAACGCTCCCAGATCTGGAACTTCTCGCGTTCGTAGTCGTCGCGCAGGGGCGTGCGGCTCATATAGGTGAGCGGCTCGGGCAGAATCCGCTGCTGTAGCTGGCGTTCCCACAGCACCTTGAATTCCAGATCGGTGAACTCCCAGGTCCGGGTCACGACCGACCCAGCGGTAGCGCCTGTTCGACCTGCGTCGCAGCCGAATCGCCGCCCATCTCGGCCCGGGCCACGACGGGTTCGGGCCGATCCTGCTGTGCGACACCTGGAATGCCTATATCCCAGCCGTTCGACTGCTCGGCGAATCCGGGCAGGCCCGCACCCGACGACACACCCGGAATCTCCAGTCCGACACCGTCGGCGATACCGCGGATCGCCGACTCGAGCAACTTTTCGACCTTGTCGACATCGGGACTCGCGAAACCGGGGATGCCCGGCAGCGAGGCCCGCGGAAACAGTCGCGCCGCGGTGGTCGGCTGCGCCGGAATCGCCTGTCCGGCGGGAGCGACCGAATCCGCCGCCCGCGCCGATGCGTCCTCCCTGACCGGGATCTGGAGCAGATCGGCCAGCGGCTTCAGCTCCGGGTTCGTGGCGATCAGATCCTTGATCTGGGGGAACTTCTCGAAGAAGCTGTTGAAATCGATCGGCGCCGACGCGGGATGCTGGGCCTGGAATTGCGTGAGGGCCTGCATCAGGCCGGGGATCGCCTGCATACCCTGCGACAGGGCATTCACCAACCCGGAGATCATGTCCTGCCCCGAGGACGACGCCGACGTGCCCGTTCCCGTTCCGGTCCCGGTGCCCGTACCGGTGCCATTGCCTGTCCCGGTCCCCGAGCCAGTGCCAGTCCCGGTACCGGTGCCGGTGCCGGTCTCCTTACCGGTCCCCGAGCCCCCGGCACCAGGAATCGAGGCTTTGCCCGCGCCACTACCGCCGCCGGTTCCCCCACCCGTTCCGCCGCCTGTTCTCCCACCCGTCCCACCGCCGGTGCCTCCACCATTGCCGCCGCCGCGCTTGTGGCCCTGGCCATCCCCCTTGCCATCACCTTTACCGTCCCCCTTCGGATCGGTCTCGGGCTTCGGCGCGGCGGGTGGCTTGGCTGGCACCGGGGGTCCGGGCAGCACCGGAAAAGCCTTGTCCGACTTCGGCAGATTGTCGCCATAGAGTTCGTCGAACTTCTCCTGATAGTGCGACAGGCACACCGAATCCCAGTGGGCCATGCCGTTGTGCACCGCGTTCGACGGCATCGCCTCCCTGGTCGCATGCAACCAGCGCGAGGTGTACTGCAGGTTCTCCGCGACCACGACCATCGTGTTGCTCAGCTCGCGGATATTGTCGCTGTACCTGCTGATGTTGCCGACGGCCTGATCGGCGCCGTATCCCTGCCACGAATCCGCGGTCAGCTTGCGCAACGACTCCTTGAGCGTGCCGCCGGCCTTATCGATCTCGGTGGCCAAAAAGTCCCACACCCCACCCGCATCCGACGCGGTCCCGGACTTGATGTGCTCGTACAGCGCGTTGAGGCTGTCCCACCCCTGGTTTTCGCCGCTTTCGACCTTGATGTCGGCCTTGTCCATGCCGCCATCCTGTTGCAGCGACTTGGGGACCTTCGGGTTGTCGTCGTCGGGCTCCGAATATTTGGGGGCCTCGAATTTCACGGCGGCCTTGTCGGGATCGGAATTGACCTGGGCCAGATGACTGAAGACTTCCGCCGACGTCTGGTCGGTCCCGCGATACGCGGCACCGGCCGCCTTGAACAGGTCGGTGAGATCGGCGAGGGTACCCATATGGTCGTCGAACGTCTCGTTCATCGACGTCAACTTCTCGTTGAACTTCGTCGCCAGCTGGTTTCCGGACCGGAAGGTCCCGAAGTCCGCCAGATTCTTGATCTCGGCCTGTGCGGCAATCGCCTTGTACGCCTTCAGCTTTCCGATCATCTCCGAGCACGCTGCCGCACAGGCCAACGCCACATTCGCCTCGACCTTGATGCTGTGCCCATCCTGCGCGGTCTTCTTCAGACCATCCCATGGCCCGCTGTCTTTACCCATTCCGACCGCTCCTCCAACGCCCGCGAATCCCGCACCCGTCCTCACCTCGGATACAGGGCAAATCCCGAGTCTAGGTCACCGATCCGAGCGGATCCGAGCGTCTTAACCGAACCTTATGCTCGGGTTCATCCGTTGGCCTCGAACAAGATCAACTTCACCCGAACGGCAATATCGACGACGACTTCGGCGAGTGGAACGCCGCTATCGGCTGCGCCGCGAGCGGGCGGTGATCGATGCCGATCAAGCCGCGTCGGCCGCGCCCGAGGATCATCGCGGGATCTTCGCCACCGCGAAGGCCACCCCGCTCGGTGAGTTCAACGCCTACCTCGACCGCGAAAACGCGGATCCAGCAGCGGATCTCGTTGGTAGCCGCCAGTGCGAGCGGGCGGTGATCGATGCCGATCAAGCCGCGTCGGCCGCGCCCGAGGATCATCGCCGGATCTTCGCCACCGCGAAGGCCACCCCCGCTCGCCGAGATCAACACTGCCTGGACCACGAAAAGTCTTATCCGGCAACCGCTCTCGTTGGACCAGCACCAGCATGCGCGGCGTCTCGACCACGATGAACTCCGCAACCCGATCGCCGACCTGCGCACCGCGATCCTGCCCCGACTGAAGAATATGGCCGGCACTCGGCCGTTCCCAGTATCTGTTGAGCCCGATCATGTCCCATCGGCCCCGAGTAAGCCGAGTATCCCTAAATCCGGTGCACTGGAACGTGTTCGGGGTACCGTCGTCTCCGTGCCAGGAACCGGGGATTCGACTGATCAGGCATTGGACCGGGAAGACCTTTGGGCGCAGCGGGCGAGCTCGTTCGGTACGCAGGCCGCCGTTTACGCGGAGCATCGGCCGGACTATCCGGCAGCGGGCATTCGCTGGGCATTGGCACCGATCGGCGATAGGCAGGCACCCGTCGTCCTCGATCTGGGCGCCGGTACGGGCAAACTCACCGAGGGGCTGCTGGCCGTCGGTGCCGAGGTGATCGCCGTGGAACCCGATGACGCGATGCGCGCGGAACTGATCGCACGATTCCCGAATGTGACGGCGCTTTCCGGTGCGGCAGAGACGATTCCGCTGCCCGACGCCTCGGTGGACGCGGTCGTCGCCGGGCAGGCGTTCCATTGGTTCGACCAGGCACGAGCCTTCCCGGAGATCGCCCGGGTGCTGCGCGCGAATGGCGTATTCGCCGCATTCTGGAATATGGACGACGGCCGTGTCGAATGGGTAGCCGGGCTACAACAGGTTGTGCATGCGAACGCGCCCGTTCCATCGGCAGGGTCGGATAACAAGGTGCCGTCGCATCCATTGTTCACCGGCTTCGAAAGGTCCGAGTTCGCGCACACTCATCGCAGGACCGCCGAATCCCTCACCGCGACCATCGGTACACATTCGCGCACAGTGGTGATACCGGCAGAGCAGCGAGCCGAACTGCTGAATCGAATAAGGACCTATCTGCGCAGCCGACCGGAAACCGCAGAGGGCGAATTCGACTTCCCCCTCCAGACCGACGTCATCCGAACCACCCGCCGCACCGTCGATATGCCACCACCGCAGCAGGATTGAACGAATCCCACCGCTCAACCGAGCGCCTTCGACCGCCTACGCGGTCCGGCCCCCAACTCCCCAAGCCACCACAAGACCAACGCAATAGCGAAATCCCCCACCCGAAACCGAACCTTCGACCACCCACCCGGCCCCGCCACCAACACCCCAAACCACCACAAGACCAACGCAATAGCGAAATCCCCCACCCGAAACCGAACCTTCGACCACCCACCCGGCCCCGCCACCAACACCCCAAACCACCACAAG